>CAZKUO010000009.1:37077-43311 GCA_964555975.1 uncultured Ruminococcus sp.
GCGGTACAGGTGACGGCGGTAAGGATGAGCCCTCAGACGGAGGCGAAGATAATCCGCCCGACACCACAGGACTGGATGAGCTTAATAAAATGCTTGTGAATTCGGGCGCATATACGCTTGATGGGGACAAAATCAAATCCGTTCTCGGCAAGGCGGCTGCCTCTGCCACCGTTTCTGAAAAGCAGGATTTCATATTTGATTTTGAAGTGAAAATCAATTCTGCTTCCGCTGCGGGGGATTATATGCAGCTTAGGCTGAGAACCGCCAATTTAAGCAATCACAGCCTGGGCTACAGAATTTATATTTTTAAGGACAGAATACAGCTTGACAAATTCAATGAGGACAACTGGAATTCAACCGCCTTGAAAACCGTAGACCATAATTTCACCGCAAGCACACGTGTGCGCATTGCGGCAAACGGCAGTGATTTGTGGATAGCACTTGACGGAACAAAAGCGATTGTGCTGACCGATGCTGTTGACACTTCCGAAAACAAGGGTAAGCTTTGCGTTATGGGTGTACAGAGCGCCGTTCAAAGCGAAATTAAAATTCTTTCGCTCAAGGATTACGCTAAAGCTGAGGCCGAGGACGGAATTGTGACACCGGTGGTGGATGCTTCTGTTATTCTGAGTAAGGCCGAGCTTGATTCGGCACTGGTAAGAATAGGTGCTTACACATTAGACGGTGATGTGCTCAAATCAGTTTCGGGTGTTCCCTCAAAGAGCACCGGAATTGAAGGTCAGGATTTCATATTCGATTTTGAAGTAAAGCTTGATACTGCTTCCGATATAAATGACCATCTACAGCTTAGACTGCGTTCAAGTGACCGTAAATCAAACAGTGTGGGCTACAGATTGCTGATTTATAAGGACAGAATACAGCTTGATAAATTCAATGATAACAACTGGCAATCAACTATGCTGAAATCGGCTGACCACGATTTCACCGCAAACACACGTGTGCGCATTGCGGCAAACGGCAGTGATTTGTGGATAGCGCTTGACGGAATAAAGACCATTGTCTTAACGGATGCTGTTGACACCTCGGCCGATAAGGGCGGATTGCGTCTTTACGGCTTTAACGGTAAGGGTAATTGCACGCTTAAAATGGGTGCGGTTACGAAATACAGTGCCGAGAAAGCCGACGAGGGTGTTACGGTGCCCGTTATTGATAAAAGCACCATAAAGAGCGGCGATGAGCTTACAAACGCGCTTGTAAGAAGCGGTGCTTATGTGTTAAACGGTGATGTGCTCAATTCGGTTAAGGGCGTTCCCGCAAAATGTGCATCCTTTGCGGAGGTACAGGACTTTATTTTCAATTTCTCAATTAAACTTAAAACCGAGTCCTACGGTGATTACGTGCAAATTCGTTTAAGATCGGCCGATCTTAAGAAAAATTCCGTCGGCTACCGTTTGTACATTTACAGAGATCGTGTTGCACTGGAAAAATTCAGAGATGATTCCTGGAGATCAGACTTGATTAGCTATGCCGATCACGACTTTACAAATGCCACTAATGTTCGCATTGTTGCAAACGGCGGTAAAATGTGGATAGCACTTGACGGCGTTAAGGCACTTGAAATTACCGATGCTGTGGATACATCGGAGCAAAAAGGAGCAATCCGCTTTTACGGTGTGCAGGGCGAATGCTCTGCCGAGGTTAAGGCCGATTCCTTGAGAGTATATAATGCGGACGAGGCCGAAAAGGGAATTAAGACACCCGAAAAGACTGATTCCGATGTTATTATGACAAGCGAGAAAATGATAAATGCTCTTGTCAGAAGCGGTGCTTATGCGCTGAATGGAGATAAGCTTTCAAATCTTCCGAATACGGATTCAAAGGGCACTTCGCTGACTGTTGAGCAGAATTTCATTTTGAATTTCAAGCTGAAAATAGCCGAAAAGGCATCCGGCTCACTGCAAATTCGCATACGCTCAAAGAATTTGGAAAAAAATTCACTCGGTTACAGGGTGTTTATTTCCAAAAACAAGCTTGAAATAGCCAAATTCAACGATAATAACTGGGCATCAAAAACCATAAAGAGTGTAAAGCACAGCTTTACCGATATGAGTGAAATCAGAATTGCTGCCAACGGCTCGGTTATTTGGATAGCGGTTGACGGCAAAAAGCTGATTGAAATTGAAGATGCCGTTACAGTTGAGGACGGTGCCGTTTCAATCTACGGTCTCGGTACAAATGAGCCCTGCGAGTTAGTTCCGATTTCGCTTTTGAAATACAGTGCCGCCAAGGCAGAGGACGGCATTACCGTGCCCGAAACCGCCGCGGATAACGACAGCAAGGTGCTTAAGCCCTTAAAAATTGCAGGTGCACAGAGCGATAAGTCCGACAACAACGCAAATACCGGTGTCGGAGAAAAATCGTCATCTGTTGCCGTTATAATCGTTGTTTCGGTTTGCGCGGCGGCGGTAGTGGCTGCGGCAGTTATATTCCTGCTCCGCTTGAAGAAAAAAGGTAACAATTAAGAACCGAGTGACCGCTGAATGAAACACAGATAAGCGCGAATATTAGCTTTAAAAAGTGAATTTAAATGTTGCTTTTAAGGTGGGTTTATGTTATTATTAATAACACTAATCCGGTTTGAGTGGTTGAATGACCTGTGTGATAGAATTTCAGAGAAAAGCGGTAAAATAATTTAATTGCTCAGCTTGGTTTTTATCAGTCAAATCGGTGTGCGGAAAAAAGGCTTTCCGTGCACCGATTTTGGGAAAGTAGGTTTTATAATATGTTCAGAACAGCACCAAAGTATGTAAAAAAAGCGGAAAATGCGGTTTATTTTACCGAAAGCACGGAACTGCTTTCCTTAAAGCCGCATTTGCAGAAGGCACTTAAGGGCTATGCCGAGCCTGTAAATAATGCCGGAAAAAGCATAAAGACTATAAAGGCGGAGCCTATAACACCTGAAATAGTAGCACTGCTTGAAAAAAGCTCGGGGCTGAGCTTTACCGAAAATGCGGCAGGCTTTGTAATTATCAACAACGGTGATGTAATCACGGTTTATGCCGATACCGATGAGGGTGTGCAAAACGGTGTTATGACATTTTTGCAGTCACTTAGTCCCGAAGCCGCCTTTGAGGACGAAATTGTTTGGGATTATCCCATATGCTCACTGCGCGGTGTAAAGATTATGATGCCCGCCCGCTCTGAAACAGAGAGCTTTAAGCGCTTTATTGATACGATGGTTTATTTCAGGCACAACACCCTAATGCTTGAAATCGGCGGAGCAATGGAATATAAAAAACACCCCGAAATTAACGAGGGGTGGGAGGAATACTGCACGTTTATGTCCGAATATTCGGGCAAATCCAAAAAAATTCAGGAATTTACATACCCTTGGCGCAAGAATTCAATTCACTGCAACAACGGCGGCGGCTCTTATCTTACTCAGGATGAGATTAAGGAGCTGATAGCCTATTGTGAGGAGCGCAGCATTAAAATAATACCCGAGGTTCCCTGCACAAGCCATTGTGATTATCTGCTTACAAGGCACCCTGAATTGGCCGAGCGCTGTGAGGATCCGTTCCCCGATACCTTCTGTCCTTCAAATCCGGATTCTTATAAACTGCTTTTCGATGTTTTTGATGAGGTTATTGATGTGTTCAAGCCCGAAATCATTAATATCGGACACGATGAGTATTATTCGATTAATGTTTGTGACAGGTGCAGAAAAAGGATTATTTCAAATCCGGACCTTTTGGCGGAGGATATTAACCGCATTCACGATTATTTGAAAAGCAAATCGGTTAAGACAATGCTCTGGTGCGACAAACTTATGAATGTTGAGGGCGGTGCCGGGCACGGAGGTGCCTTAACCTATGTCTACTTTGCATGGAACCCTGCGAATGAGCTTTTGGGAATTATAAAGCCTACCTGGGAAGCCAGAAATAAAATACCCAAGGATATTATATGTATGAATTGGTATATGTCCTTCGGGGAGCAATATGATGAGCAAATACGAGAATTTCCCGTGGTGTTCGGTAATTTTTGGGGACAGTTCGATTTCAAAAATTTCCGCAAGCGTATAGGCAACAACACTATGGGCGGTATGTGCTCTAACTGGGGTGCGGTGGAGGATGTTTATTTTTGCCGCAACAATATTTATTCTGCAATGGCCTACAATGACGTGTATTACTGGGATGCGGAGTATGACGATAATTCCGATACGGAATATGCGCTCAGAATGGACCGCGTGTTTGAGGCTTTATATGCTTACAGGTATAACGAAATCCTCAAAAAGCCTCATATAGAGGTAGTGCATACAACCGACAGAAATGTGCGCTACAAGGAATTTGTCGACGGCATTTTCCCCGAGGGTGAGGAATTCAGAAAGCAATACTTAATGGGGCATTACGAAATTAAATATACCGACGGAACCGTTAGAAATGAGGAAATTTTTTACGGGGATTCCATTATAAACGAGGGTATTATGTGGTATGCTGCGGGTAGTGAAACAAATTCCGAAAAGGTGGATGCGGTACCCGGGGCAACAAATCTCAGGATCAATCAAACCCTTTCCTCGGTGGCTGGTAAAACACTGCCTATGTATATTGACGGCAAAATTTATTGCAAATATATTATACCGGAAAAATACCCTGAAAAGAAAATAGCGGAGATTAAATTTGTTTTGCCCGAAAACGCCGATTGGCACGTTGAGGTGCTTACTGCCAAATCGGTATAGAAAAGGAGGATTTTCGGTGTTCAAGGAAGTCAAAAGAAATTTTATGACATATTTTTGCGGCGATCCCGAATACTACCGTGATTACAAGTACTTACAGGATGAATTTACCGTGCTTGAAAACCCTCACAAGGGTTGGTATTGGCATTACATTGATAACGGTATGACACGGTGCGAATTTTACAACGGTCGTTGGCACCATTCATACTGCGATACCGAGGATGAATTTGATATAACAAAATTCCCGGGGCTTCATCATCTGGCACTGCGAATAGATTGGAGCGATATTGAAAAGCAGGAGGGCGTTTTTGATTGGTCAGAGCTTGACAGAATATTTGAACGCTACGGTAAACAGGGCTATAAATTCAATTTCAGAATTTGCACCTATGAGGGGATTTTGCATGATGATTTCGGCTACGCCACACCCGAGTGGGTCAGATTAGCCGGTGCCGAGGGCAATTTTGATGCTAAAGGTGCATGGCAACCGAAATACGATGACCCGATTTTTCTTGAAAAGCTGGAAGGCTTTATGCGGGTATTCGGTGAGAGGTATAACGGCAATCCCTTGGTGGAATATATTGACCTCGGGACAATAGGCATTTGGGGTGAGGGAAATCCCGGGCCACCCGTCTACACTATTGATATGTACAAAAAGCATATTGATTTGCACCTTAAATATTTTCCCGATAAAACCGTTATGATTAACGACGATATAATAAACTGCTCCTCATATAACCCTGCCGTAAACCGTAAGCATGTTATGGATTATGCCTTGGGCCGCGGTATGGGCTTCCGTGATGACTCAATACTTTGGGTGGGCAACACAGTGGGTAACTGCGGCTATGACACTATGCGAACACCCTTTATGTTCGATTTGTTTGCGGAAAACGCGCCTATTGACATTGAGCTTGACCATTTGAAGCAGGTAAAGGACGATGTTTATAAGGACGGAATGCCGATTTACGAGGCTCTTAAGCGGGCTCATGCAACATATTGCGGCTTCCATTGCTACCCGCAGGAATGGCTTGAGAAATATCCCTATCTTACAAGGCATATTGCAAATAAGCTTGGCTATTGGTATTTCTTAAACGGAGCCGAGCTTCCCGAGCTCACCTCCGGTCTGCCCGCAGTTGCAAGCTTTTATTTTGAAAATAAGGGCTTTGCAAGGTCTTATAATCGGTTTGTGCTTAAATTTATGCTTATATCGGCAGACGGCACCGAGTACGAAATATTCGCAAATGAGGGGCTTAATACTAATTGGCAGTCCGAAAAGGTGCACAGGGAAACGGTTAAGCTTGATTTATCCGCAGTGCCTGCGGGTAAATACACACTTTGTGTAGGCCTGTTCGACGGTGATAAAGCCGTGAAAATGGGCTTTAAATCGGAATGTGAAACAGTAAAGGGCTTTTATGAATTTGATGAGGTCGATGTGACCTGATGCGCCCCGGTGCAAATTTTAAGCTCCCCGCCTTGGCGGGGAGCTTTGGAGAGTGTCGACAAAGTCGCACTCTTTTGGACGGGGAAGCCGTTCGCACGAAAAT
>CAZKUO010000010.1:0-37636 GCA_964555975.1 uncultured Ruminococcus sp.
AAATTATCAAACGCCATAGTAACCTCCGTTAGATGAATTAAGTACTAAAAATTTTCTATAATTTCCGCAATTTCCGCTGCAACCTGACTTTGGCCTTTTTCAAGCTGCGGCAGTAGTGCGCGCAGCCGTTCAAGCTTTTCCGCATAACGGCACTCGTTTTCAAAGGCGGTAAGGCTTTTAACAGCCCGTTTAATCCCGTCGTTCACACCCTGTCGGGTTATTCCCTCGTTCTCGGCTATTTCCGAAAGGGAAAGGTCATCATTATAATAATGCTCCGCAAGCCTGCGCTGCTTATCGCCCAAAAAGGCACCGTAAACATCAAGCAGGGCGGAAATATGAAGATCTTTTTCCATTAAAGCACAACTCCTGTAAAGCCCAAAGCTTTACAGATAGTGATTATAGCACACAGAGGCACGTCTGTCAAGCTTTTTTCTTTACATCCGAAAAAATTTCATTAAAAAATTGATTATTGCTTTAAAAGTCGGTTTTGTAAAAAAACAGTCTGTAAAAAGCATTGATTGATTGGCGGATTTAAAGTATAATAAAGCAGCTTAATTGCATTGTCTGAGTGGGTGATTTAAATGAATTTTTTTGAATTGAATTTTTCTTCTACACCCAAGGTGGGCTTGGTTGGCAGGGAGCATTTAGTACCGCCCAGAAGGCACACCACAAGGCGTACCGATGAGCATATTATATATTTTATTCTCACAGGCGAGCTTAATTTGCTTATAAACGGTGAGCCCTTAAAGCTTCTGCCGGGCGAGCTTCACATTTTTGAAAAGGGAACCCTGCAGCAGCCGTCGGAGGCTGATGAATGCGAATATTACTACCTGCATTTTACGGATGATAATTTGATTTCATATATTCTTGAAGCATCGGATTATGAGGCGGACTTGAAAGCACGAAATTTGAATTATACCAAATCAAGTATTTACGGCTTTGAACGCGCAGATTATCTGAAGGCGGTTTTGCCCGCAAATATGCATTTTAATGATGAAGCTTTTTTTCTTTCGGAGGAAAAGCTGAAAAGACTGAACAGGGAATTTCACTGCAATGAATTTGAAAGCAGAATGAATTTGCCTTACTTTTTTGCGGATTTTATACTGTTTTGCGAGTGCGTTGCCGAAAACTCGTTTTTAAAGAAAAAAAGTAACAATCATTCGGGATTTTTAATAGTGAAAGAGATTGCCGATTTTATTAACGAAAATTATTATCTCGATATAGGAAAAGCTCTGGTGGAAGAAAAATTTATGTTTAATTATGATTATATTAACCGCGTTTTCAAAAAAATGATGGGTCAAAGCATAGTTAAATACCGAAATAAGGTGCGCATAGACAATGCAAAAAATCTTTTAAAAACAACCGAGCTTACCGTTTTGGAAATTTCCGAAAAAGTGGGCTTTGAGGATAAATATTATTTTATACACGCATTTACCAAAAGGGTGGGCATTTCGCCGCTGCAGTTCAGAGAAAGGGAAAAGCTTTATGCTTTATAACCGTCAAATTTCGGAAATACGGGAAAACGGTAAAAGACTTTCGATAATTTCTCTCGGTATACCGTTATTGCTTGAAAGCATCTTTAACCTCTTATACGGCACGCTTAATACGGTCATACTTTCGGGTTACTCGGCTACGGCTGTATCGGCGGCGAGTGTCGGCAATCAATTGCTTGATATAGGCAACGTTACCGTTAATATGTTGGTAAAGGGAACTGTAATAGTTTTAAGTGTGGCTTTTGGGTCACGGGATATAAAAAAGGCCGAAAGGGTTGCGGGAAACGGCTTTGTTTGCGTGTTGATTACAGGCGTTATCTTCGGAATAGTATTTTTTCTCGGTGCAGGCCGGCTGATTGAATATATGAAGCTTGAAAGCGAGGCGGCCTGCTTTGCAGAGGAGTATTTAAAAATTTATGCCGTGTTTTTCCCGGTTACGGCATTGCTGAGCTATATTAATAATTTGCTGATTTGCAACGGGTATACAAGACACTCTATGTTTTCGGGAATTTTCAGCAATTTTTTAAGTGTTGTGCTGTCATATTTCGCTCTTTACGGAAATTTAAATTTAAAAATATCCGCAATTGTCTCGGTTGCCTGTGCCGGAGTAATTGCAAAAAGCATAGGGCTTATTATTTCCTGTATTCTCTATTTCCGCGCAAAAAGTCCGTTTAAATTATCTTTTCAGCCCTCGGTGATTTTCAGCATAGCAAAATTCGGCGTACCCGCGGGAATGTGTCTTTTCTCATATTCGCTTTCGCAAACCGTAACCACAAGCTTTATAACGGCATTGGGTATAACCGTAATAAATACAAAGGTGTATATTTCCGGCATTGTGGCCTATGTTTCAAAGGGAAGCTATGCCTTGGGCTCGGCCGGCTCCATAATTATGGGAAGATACAAGGGAGCGGGGGAGAGCGAGAAAACAGAAAGGCTTTTCAAGCAAAATGTTCTGCTTGCGGTGCTGTTAAACCTTATGCTTTCCTGCTTATGCTTTGTCTTTTACAAGGATCTAATGAGAATATTTACCGATGAAACGGAAATTTTAAAGTCCGCGGGGATAATATTTTTTATAGATATATTTGTTGAAATTGCGCGAGGAATAAATCATATTTCGGAAAATGCCCTAAATTCAAACGGGGATGTTCGCTTTACGCTTGTTGTTTCCCTGATTTCGTGCTGGGGCTTCAGCGTATTGCTTTCCTACATATTGTGCTGTCGTTTTAAGCTTGGCCTTGTGGGGCTGTGGGTGGCTTTTTTAACCGATGAGGCTTTCAGGGCGGCAGTGTATTTACTGCGTTGGAAAAGTAAAAAATGGATGAACAACACAATATAGTCGGTATTATTGAAAAATCGCCCCACCGAAGCTTATTAAAAAGAACTTCGGTGGGGCTTTGAAATGCATATTTATTCAACCGTTACGGATTTAGCGAGATTTCTCGGCTTATCTATATCGCAGCCCTTGTAAAGTGCCGCATAATAAGCATAAAGCTGGAAAGGAATAATTTCAAGTGAGGCCGCAATCAGCGGGTCGGTTTTCGGAATGGTGAATACCTCATCCACGGCCGACAGTATTTCGGAGCTTTCTTCATCGGCACAGGCAATAACGTGTGCGCCGCGGGCGGTAACCTCCCTGATATTGCTCAAAAGCTTATCAAAAAGCTCATCGTGAGCGGCAAGCGCCATTACGGTTCTGCCCTCCTCAATAAGCGAAATTGTGCCGTGCTTAAGCTCACCCGCGGCATAGGCTTCGGAGTGAATGTAGGAAATTTCCTTTAGCTTCAGCGAAGCCTCAAGTGCAACGGCATAATCCAAATTTCTGCCTATAAAGAAAAGGGATTCGGGACTTCCGCATTTTTCGGCAAGCTTTTTGATTTCCGGCTCCGAAAGCAGAACCTTTTTCATAAGCTCGGGTAATTTCAATAGCTCGGAAAGCATTTTTTCAATTCTGGCTTTTTCGGCGGTTTTTAAAATATCGGCCGCCCAGGCTGCAAAAAGATAAAGCACTGCAAGCTGTGTTGAATAACCCTTTGTGGTGGCAACCGCAATTTCGGGACCTGCGAGGGTATAAATCACATCATCTGCGGCCTTGGCAATTGAGCTCCCCACCACATTTACAATTGCAAGCGTGTGTGAGCCGCGCCTGCGTGCCTCTTTTAAGGCGGCGAGAGTATCGGCTGTTTCGCCGGATTGGCTTATAATTATTGTCAGCGTTTTTTCGTTGGTTATGGGGTTGCGATAGCGGTATTCACTTGCGTAATCCACGGTGGTGGGCAGTCGCAAAAGCTCCTCAAAGACATATTTTCCCACCATTCCCGCATGGTATGCCGAGCCGCAGGCAACTATTTCTATTTTCTCGGTTTTTTGAAGCTGTGCCGCATCAAGCTTGAGCCCGTCAAACACAATCTTACCGTTTTTCAGTCGGGTTTCCACGGTTTGCCGCACGGTTTCCGGCTGTTCGTGAATTTCCTTTATCATAAAGTGGCTGTAGCCGCCCTTTTCCGCGGCGGAAATATCCCAATCAATAACCGTGGGCTTGCGGTCTGCCTTGCTTCCGTTACCGTCAAACAGCTCAACACCCTCCGGCGTGATAACGGCAATCTCTCCGTCCTCGGGGTAGAGCACTTCTCTTGTTTCGGTTACTATTGCGGTGGCATCCGAGGCAATATAATTCGCATTTTCCGAAAGACCTATTATAAGCGGGCTGAATCTGCGAACTGCCACAATCGTATTCGGGTAATCGGTACAAATAATTCCCAAAGCATAGGAGCCCTCAAGCATTGCGGTGGTTTTTGCCACCGCTTCAAAAAGGTTACCCCTGTAAAGCTTGGCAAGGAGCTGTGGTATAACCTCGGTATCGGTTTCGCTTGCAAAGGTTACCCCGTCGGCACGCAGACTGTCCCGAAGCGAGGCATAGTTTTCTATAATTCCGTTGTGAACCACGGCAAATTTACCGTCTCCGCTCAAATGCGGGTGTGCGTTAGCCTCGGTCGGGGCACCGTGTGTTGCCCAGCGGGTATGACCTATTCCTACCGTTCCGCAAAGCGCTTTTCCGTTTTCTGTTTTTTCGGCCAAGGCCTTTATGCGCTCGGTTGTTTTAACAACTCCGAGTGTGCCGTTATTGAGCACGGCAATACCTGCCGAATCATAGCCGCGGTATTCAAGCCGCTCCAAACCGCCGATTAAAAATTCCGCTGCCTGTTTTTTTCCTGTAAAGCCTACTATTCCGCACATAATAAAATACACCCTTCCGCGGTATTACGGACGGGTGTTAAAAAATAAGCACAACAACAATAACCCAACGAATAAGCGTAAAAAGCTCGTTAGGCTGCAAACGGTCCGTACATACCGACAAAAAATAAAATTTATTTGACATAGCGCGGTGCCTTTGTTCCGGAATTACTCCCGGGCTTTAAACACCCGTTTACGACATGCCTGCCGTGGGGCATCCGCCGAATATTTCGATGCTCCCCATCCTCGTCAACCGCTATGCCATATGTACGGTCCCGGCGCTTTCTTTATTCTAAAATAACGGCTTGTTTATCTCCTCTCGCAATATTTTATGGCAAATAACCGTTCATTGAATACATTATACGTGAAAACTGCCCATAAGTCAACGATTTTATTTTTTGCTCCGTCTTTTCACATTTTAAAAGCTGCAGCCTGCACTGCTTTAGGGCTTTAAAAGCAGTGCAGGCCGTGAATTTAAGCAAAGTATTGCTCGTACCAGATAATAAAGGTATAAACCGTCCAAATTTTGCGGCTGTTGTCACACTTGCCGTTTTTATGGGCATCAAGCAGAGCCATCAGTCGGTCGGTGTTAAAGAAGCTTTCGGCTATGGCTCCGGTGAATTTTTCCTTAACGGTGTTATAATATTTTTCTTCCTTAAGCCAAACGCGAATCGGCACGGGGAAGCCCAGCTTATCCTTTTCGGCGGTAAGCTTCGGAAGTGTTCTTTCGGCCGCTTTACGCAGTGCAAGCTTGGTTGTTTTTGTGCTCACGCGGCAGTTAAGCGGTATTGTTTCTGCTAATCGCATAACGTTTTTATCCAAAAAGGGAACACGCAATTCAAGTGAATTTGCCATACTCGTTTTATCTGCCTTTAAGAGTATATCGCCCATAAGCCACATATTAATGTCGAGGTATTGCATTTTGGTTATATCGTCCTTATCCTTTACCTCGCTGTAGAACTTATCGCAAAGCACCTGAGGTGCGGGGGCGTTTTTGGCAACAGTGCTCTTTAAAAGCGCATTGCGTTCGCGCAGGCTGAAAATCGAGGCATTGCCTATGAAGCGCTCCTCAATTGTTTTGCCGCGGCGAACAAGATAGTTAATGCCGTGCTTTTGCGGCAAATGCTCACAGATTTTTGAAACAATGCGGCGCAGGGCAAAGGGGAGCTTGTCATATGCCGTAAGGGTTATCGGCTCCTGATAAATTCGGTAGCCGCCGAAAAGCTCATCGGCACCCTCTCCGGACATAACAACCTTCACATATTTGCTTGCAAGCTCACTTACAAAGTAGAGCGCAATTGCGGCGGGGTCGGCAAGGGGCTCGTCCATATGATATTGAATTTTCGGGAATGTATTCCAATATTCCTCGGGAGTAATGATTTTTGAAATGTTTTCAACACCGATTGTATCGGCAAAGCTCTTTGCAAAATGAATTTCGTTGTAACGGTCACCGTCGGGGCTTTCAAAGCCTACGGTAAAGGTTTTGTCAACATTTGCGGCCTCGGCAATATAGCTTGAATCAATACCGCTTGAAAGGAATGAGCCTACCTCAACATCGGCAATTTTGTGTGCACTTACCGATTCGCGCACAGCCTTATCGGTAAGGTCGGCGTAGTATTCAAGTACGCCGTCCTCCGGTTTAAATTCCGGGCGCCAATAACGCGTTTTTTGCATAACACCGTCCTTAAAGGTAAATGAGTGTGCGGGCGGCAGCTTAAACACATTTTTGAAAAAGGTTTCCTCTGTAGGGGAGTACTGAAAGGAGAGATAGTGCGCAAGCGCTTCCTCGTTAAGCTCCTTTTTAAAGTCCGGGTGCTCTGTAAAGGATTTGATTTCCGAACCGAAAATAAAGCTTTCGCCCATAAAGGTGTAATAAAACGGCTTGATTCCGAACATATCACGCGCGCCGAAAATCGAACGGTCACGTCGGTTGAAAATCACAAAGGCAAACATGCCGCGAAGCCTTTGCACCATCTCCTCGCCCCATTCCTCAAAGCTGTGGAGCAAAACCTCGCTGTCGGAATTGTTGGTAAAAATATGGCCTTTTTCGGTAAGCTCGGCCCGCAATGCTTCAAAATTGTAAATTTCTCCGTTAAAAACGAGCACAAGCGATTTATCCTCATTAAACATGGGCTGACCGCCATCGGACAGGTCAATAATGCTGAGTCTCCTGAAGCCGAGTGCAATATCGCCGTCAACAAACTGACCCGAGGCATCGGGACCGCGGTGAACAATCTTGTCCATCATACGGCCGAGCACGGTACCGTCATCCTTAATGTAATTTGTAAAGCCTGTAAAGCCACACATAAATTCGTTCTCCTCAGTAAAGTTATTCCATTATATACGGAAAGTAGGTTTCACCAAGCTCCGTATTATCAAAAGCTCTGTACATAGCCTGTGTGCACACAGGCTTTTCAAGCGAAAGTGCCTGTGTGAGACGGGCAAAATCACCCGTTGGTACAGCACGGAATTTTGCATTTTTATTTTCGGTGATATAAAGGTCGGAAAAGCCGAGCCTACGGTAAAAGCCGAAAAGCTTTTCATCGGCCGGCTTTAAAAAAAGCGTTTTTCCCTCGGCCGCAACGTCATTTAAAAGTCGGGTCATAAGCCCCAAGCGGCGGTATTCCGCTTTTGTTGCGGCGGCGTAAATATAGTATGCCTCGGTCTTTTCGGCTTTTGAAAGTATAGAACAGGGAAGTGCAAAAAGAAAAGAGCGAACAACTCCGTTTTGCGAAATTGCCCTGCAATGCTTTCCGCAAACGGAAAAAAGCGCTTCGCGAAATTCGCCGTCATCCCCAAAGGCTTCACGGTAAATTGCATCACATTGCGATAAATCCATAATTTCAGCCCTTTTTTTTACAGGAATATTTTTTCACCATTACACAAGGCTTGTAGGAAAGCTTGGCACGTCGCAAGCCCTCAAGCCCCATATCGTCCTCACGGTTTATAAGCTTATAGCCCGCAAGCGCGTTCGCCGCAAATTCACGGTTTATAACGGTGTAGGCCTCGGCATATTGCGAAAGGGCCTTTTCAATGTGAATGTCAAATACATCACTGTTGATTTGCGAGCCCATTGTAAAAGCCACAGCCTTTCCGTCGACATATATAAGACCGCCCCTTATTCCGAGAAATGTGAGGTTTTTAAGCATAAGCTCAATACCGCGGCGTTCACAGAGCAAGTATTTATCGGCACGGTCGGCATTTTCGGCATACCATTCATCGGCACAGCGCTTTAAATCCTCGGCATTTTCGGGCGTTAGGGGTGAATACCTCCAGTTGTATTTTTTGGAAAACGCACTTATATGATTGCGCTTGCTGTGGTATTTTTTTCCCGAAAGGGAGGATAAAGCCTCCCGCTCATAAACATAGTCAAAGGCATCACGTTCCTCGGTTAAGGCGTAGTCACTGCCGCAAAGCGACTTGAATTCTTCAAGGCGCTTTCCGTCCTGTGCCCAAAATTCGGGGTATTTTTCGCCGCTGTAATCTCGGATAAGCTCAATACCCTTTTCAAGGTCGGGGCCAAGCGGCAAGCGGTAAATGCTTTCCCCGTTCTTTTCAGATTTAACAAGGAGCAAGCCGTCCTGCTCGGCCCAGGAATTTTGATAAATATCTTCCCAGATAAGCAAATTCACAAAGGCACATTCACAGGAAAGCTCACCTGCGGCAGAGTGCTTTAAAAATGCGGGAGCTGCCGTTATATCTATTTTTTTAAATTGGGGCATTATCAGTTTGCGGCCTCCGATGTGTTTGATGAGGTTGCGGCCTCGGATGAAGCCGCACTTTCCTCGGCGGCCTTTTTTTCTTCTTCCTTTCTCACCTCGGCGGGCGTTTTAATGCGGTCACCGCTGTGCGTGGTGCAAAGGCCTGGCGTATTGCTCTTTTTGTACCAGCCTATGCTTTTTGAAGGACAGGCCGAGGTTGCAAGCATTCCGCTGCTTGTGCAGTAATAGTGCTCTGTAGCATAGCTGCTCACCTCAAATTCACGCGCTTCAAGCCCCGAATGTATCTCGGACATTACCGCGCTCCACATTGTGCGGGCAATTCCCGCATTTGAAATGTTTTCCTGCTCATCATAGCCGCACCAGCAGGAGCCCACATAGTAGGGACTGCCGCCTACGAACCACAGGTCGTTTGAATTGTTGGAGGTGCCCGTTTTTGCAAATATTTTCATATTCTTAACGGTATTTCTCGCTCCCGCTCCCGTGCCCTGCGAGCCGTAAACCACGGTTTGCAGAAGCTTGTTCATAACGGTGGCGGTATCCTCGCTTATTGCCATTGTGGGGGAGGAATCGTATTCAAACAGCACCTCACCGTGTTGGTCGGTAACCTTTGTGTAGAAGGTGGGGGCGTGATATTGCCCGAGGTTGCCGAATATTGCATAGGCCGCGGCGGATTCGGTGGTGGTAATTCCTCCGTTGGTGCCGCCCATGCCAAGGGGCGAGAGGTTCTTATCCTCGTCGGTTAAGGTGGTGATACCCAGCGTTTTTGTAAGGAAATCGAACGAAACCTGAGTGCCGAGCTTGTTTACAAGGTAAACGGGAATGGTGTTTACCGAGCGTTCAAGCGCGTACTGAACCGTAATATTACCCCAATAAGAGCCGTACCAGTTTACGGGGGTCCAGCCGTTGTAGCTCGTTTTGGTATCGTTCACAATGCTTGAATAGTGAATCAAATCGTTTTCAATTGCGGGGGCATAAGCACCTATGGGCTTCATTGTGGAGCCGGGCTGACGCTTTGCGGCGGTGGCGCGGTTAAAGCCGCGCTGACCCACCTTTTCGCCTATTCCGCCCGCAATGCCCAAAACATGACCGTTGTAATCCATTACGGTCATAGCCCCCTGTAGGGTGGCACCGCTTTTGCCCTTTATGCCATAGGCCTTTTGATTTGAAAACACCTTTTCAATCGTGCTTTGAATATCGGTATCAAGTGTGGCGTAAATTTTGTAGCCGCCCGAATAGAAAAGCTGTGTGGCGTGGGTCTTTTCGTAGCCGTATTCATCCATAAGGTCATTTATAACCTGCTCTATAAGGGCGTCAACGAAATAAGAATTGTTTTCGCTTTCGTTAAGTGCTTCCTTTGAAGCCACAATTTCTATTTCTTCGGCCTTTGCCTTATTATATTCTTCCTCGGTTATATAGCCCTGGTCATACATTTCGTACAAAACGGTATTGCGGCGTGTTTTGTTATCCTCGGGGTAATCATCGGGAGCATAGTATTTCGGACTTTTGGTAATGGCCGCAAGGCAGGCACATTCGGCCAGCGACAGCTCGTTGGCACTTTTGCCGAAATAGTAATTTGCCGCAACCTCAACACCGTAGGTGCCGTGACCCATGGCAATGGTGTTAAGGTAGCATTCTATAATCGTGTCCTTTGTATAATGTGTTTCAAGATACCTTGCACGCATAATTTCCCGAATTTTACGGCTCGGCCTGCGTGAAGTATCCCCCGTAAGGTTTTTAACAAGCTGCTGTGTTATTGTGGAACCGCCCTGATTGGAAGAATAAAAGTGCAAAAACAGGTTGGCAAAGGCGGCTGTGGTTCTTTTCCAGTCAACCCCCTGGTGCTCTAAAAAGCGCTTGTCCTCAATTGCAACAAAGGCGTTTACAAGTGTTTGCGGTATACCCTCGTAATCCTCTGCATCCGCTTTTGCAAGCTCCTCATCATAGGAAATCCAAATTCGGTTAAAGGTACCGTGCAGGCGTTGGTATTCCTCATAATTACCGTCGCCGTTTTCGGCATAAATGGTGGTTGTGAAGTTTAGCTTTAAATCGTCGAGATTTTCCTCCATTGTGCCGTCAACCATTGTAAAGGCATAAAGCAAAAAGGCCGAAACCACAATGCTTACCGTTATAACACCCACCAAAAACAGGGTAAGGACAGCCTTAATAACCCGATCCTTGCCACGGCGCTTTTTGTTTTTTCGAGGCCGTTTTCCCTCAGGCTCAGCCTGTGTGTGTGAGGAAAAGCTGTTTAAATCAAAGCTTGTCTCACCGGTTTCTTCAATATTTCCGGAATTATCGTAGCTGAATAAATCCATATCGTCCATAACAGATACCTCCGTAGGTCCTTTTGACTTAGTACATCCGTGTTCGGCTTAAAGCGAAAAATCCTCGGGTGTGTAATTATCGGATATTTTAATTTGCTCCGGGGTGCGCTTTAACGGATCGTATTTATACTTTCCGCAAGCATCCTTAGGGGCAGTAACGCCGCGCTTTGAGCATAGAATTTCGCCCGAAAAAAGCGCGGCTCTGCCGTGCACGCAGTAGGCACAGGCGTGCGGCAGCTTTTTGTTAAATACATCAGCCATTTTATCACCTTGTGATATTATACTACATCACTGAGAAATTTTCCAGTATTTTTTTCTGTTGTAACCGATATTACGAAAACCGTTGCAGTAATCAGTGCCGAAAGCATCACCGCTAGCCCGTCGGAGGTGGGGACGAAAACAGGTGTTGCCGAGGCTGTAACCGATATTTTAAATATTTTAAGCAGCAGCATTAAAAGCAGTGCCGAAAGAGCACCGTGTAAGCACCTTGAAAGGAGGAATAAAGCAAAATTAATTTTAACACGCCTCGCAATTGATAATATCTGGCACCAAACCGCAAGCCCCGCAAAGCCGAGCAAAAAAGCCGTAAAGGGTAGTGAGCGGGTGCGGGCGGCGGCATTTGTAACCTCAAGCAGGCACCCCAAAAAGCGGAGCGCTGGCATTTGTGCCGAAAAACAGTCCGTATATTCGCCCACAACCGAAAACAAAATCACCCACCCGCAAATTGAGGTAACCGTACCTGCGGCCGAGGCAACGGCCGAAACAAAGCAATCGGCGGCAGCGGGGCACTTGACCGCAGCCTTCGGCGGGCTACTGCTTTTTGTGAAAGGAGCCGTTAAAAGGCACATTAAAACAGAGGGCAGAAGATGTGCCGTCAGCAAAAGAAGCCCCACTGCTTTTGAAGAATAAATACCCACACCGATTGCAAGCACCGAAAATGCAGGCCCCGAATTTACGCAATAGCAAAGCATAATTCCTGCTTTCTCTGGAGAAATGCGCCCTTTTTCAACCGCATCGTTTAAAAGCCTTGCACCTATCGGGTAGCCTCCCAAAAGGCTTAAGGCAACAATTAAAAGCTCATCCGCCGACAGGTGAAAAAGCCTTTTAACGGCCGTGTTAAAGCGCCCGCCCGTCGGACAGTGCATACACCCCGTTATAAAAAGCGTGCAAACCGTCAGTGGAAAAAGCGAGGGGATAATAACCCGCCCGCAAAGTAAAATGCCCTCGGCCGCACCCGATGAGCATATTTCCGGCTTTAGAATAATCAGTGTCGCCGCCCCGACAGCGAGCAATACGGGCAGAAGCATTTTTTTCAAGTTCTTCGCCTCCCATCAGCCTAGGCAAGCGAGAATAAATCCGCACGTAAAAAACAGATTCGGATTATTCTCACTTGCCTAATTATATGCCGGGTCGGAATTATTATTATTGTTTTTTCATATTATTCTGTCGGGAGGAGTGCCGCGTGAGAAAGAAATTTAAGTTCAAATCGCAAAAGCCGCGTGAGCGTTGGCGGCTTTTCGGTTGTGCCGAGTCCGAAGCCGCTGTTGCCGTAAAAAAGCCCTATTTACAGCTTTTCGGCAACAGTGAAATAACAGTTGAGGGCTGCTGCGGTGTTGCGGAATACGAAAAGGATTTTATCAAGCTCCGTCTGCCACGCGGTAATCTCACCGTGTGCGGTGCCGAATTTGACATTGTGAGCTTTGAGGGCGGCTCCATACGTATAAGGGGGAGCATAGCCACAATAGAATTTTGTGTATAGGCGGGATATATGTGCTATGGCTTTACAGGCTGCTGCGCGGCTGTTTGTGTATTGAAATTTCGGGGGAGGGTGCCGAGAGGGTGCTCAGCCGCTCGGCCCGCCGCGGGATTTTGCTTTGGAATTCCGCACGGTGCGGAAGTGCAGTGCGCTGTCGCATAGGTGTTGAGGATTTCAGGCGTATGCGCAAAATAATGCCCGGGTGCGGTGCACGGGTGCATATTATCGAAAAAAAGGGTATACCTTTTTTAATAAAGCGATACTCCGCAAGACCGGGAATACCTGTGGGTGCGGCACTGTTTTTTGCGATTTTGATTTTTTTGTCGGGCTTTGTGTGGTCGGTTGAGGTTGAGGGAAACCAAAGGCTTTCAAGGGAGGAAATTATTGCCGAGTGCACCGCGCTCGGTTTTAGCCCGGGCACGCCTAAGCGCGCCGTTAAGCCGGGACTTGCACGGCAGGAGCTTTTGCTGAGAAAAAGCGGGCTTTCCTGGTGTGCCTTTAACCTTGAGGGGTGCAGGCTTACGGTTGAAATTTCGGAAACCGAGCCCATAAATATTTCCGAAAACGCCCCGTGTGATTTAAAGGCGGCGGCTGACGGCATTGTTACCGAAATTAACGTGACCGCGGGAAAATGCCTTGTAAGGGTAGGGGATACCGTAAGGCGGGGCGAGCTTTTGGTTTCGGGTGTGGAGGAAAGAAACGGAGCTACGGTTTTTGTACATTCGGCCGGCAGCATAACTGCCGTAACCGAACGTGAGCTTACGGTGGAGGGCAATTATCTGCAACAGCACACCGTAAGAAACGGTAGGGAGTGCACAAAAAGAGTTTTATCGGCTTTCGGGATAAAAATTCCGCTTTACGTGGGAGCGGTTACGGGGGAATACGAAAGCGAAAAATACGTTAAAAAAATTTCCCTTTTCGGTAAGGAGCTGCCGCTTGTGCTTTACGGAAAAAAGTATTACTTTACCGAGGTGAGAGAGGAAGTATTAACCGACGAAGCCCTTGAAAACAGGCTTTTTAAGGAGCTTGAGGAAAAAGCAAGGGTAGAAATTTCGGGCGATTATGAAGTAAAAAATCGTGAATTTGACGAAATTGAGGGCGGTTTGAGGCTTAAAATGCTGATTTCAACCGAAACTGACATTGCAATTCAAGATATTATATTATTTTATGCTGGAAATTCGTAGAAAATTGTGGTATAATAATAAAAATTTCGGATTTTGCGGGGTGATGTGTTCTTGCTTGAACAGACTGTTGACATTGAACGTATTGAACAAATAATAAATTTGTTCGGTAATTTCGATGAAAACATAAAGCGGATTGAAAAAAAGTATAATGTGGGTATCACGTCACACGGAAGTCAAATTAAGGTTCGCGGGGATGCCGAGGAGGTTATGAAGGCCGTAAAAACGGTGGAGGCGCTGCTTGTTATGATAAACAAGGGCGAGCAGATAACCGAGCAAAGCATAGATTACGTTGCTTCCCTCGTTGAGGACGGTGAAGCAGAGCGAATAACCGCCGTGACGGATGCCGGCTGTATTTGCATTACCGCGCGCGGCAAGCCTGTAAAGCCCAAAACAATAGGGCAAAGGCAGTATGTTGAGGCAATCGGCAAAAACACCGTAACAATCGGTGTGGGCCCTGCGGGAACAGGCAAAACCTACCTTGCGGTTGCCTGTGCCGTTAATGCTTTCAGGGCAAAGGAGGTTAACCGAATTGTGTTGACCCGCCCTGCGGTTGAGGCAGGCGAAAAGCTCGGCTTTTTGCCGGGGGATCTTCAGCAAAAGGTAGATCCGTATTTGCGCCCGCTTTACGATGCGCTTTTTGAAATGCTCGGAGCGGAGAATTTTCAAAAATGCCAGGAGCGTGGGGATATTGAGGTAGCTCCGCTTGCATATATGCGCGGAAGAACGCTTGATGACAGCTTCATTATATTGGATGAGGCTCAAAACACCACAAGCGAGCAGATGAAAATGTTTTTAACACGGCTGGGCTTTAATTCAAAGGCGGTTGTAACGGGGGATATTACTCAAACGGATTTACCCGACGGCAAGCGCTCGGGTCTTAAGGAAGCGGTGCGTGTGTTAAAAAATGTGGACGATATTGCAATATATCATTTAACGGGCCGTGATGTTGTTCGTCACAGGCTTGTTGCGGAAATAATTAAAGCTTATGAAAGAAGTGCTGAAAAGAAATGAGCGTTAAGGTAAATATTACGGATAATCAAAAAAGAATAAAGCTGCCCACGGGCACGCGCCTACTCATCAGAAAATCCTGCACCGCAACCCTGAAGCTTGAGCAGTTTGAGGATTCGGCCGAGGTTAACGTCACCATAGTGAATGACGAAATGATTCGGGAAATGAACAACCAATTCAGAAACATAGATTCCTCAACCGATGTTCTTTCGTTCCCACTCGGTGAAAACGGCGAGTATGACACAAATCCCGAAACAGGCGCAAAAATGCTCGGGGATATTGTTATTTCAATAGAGCACGCACTGTCTCAGGCCAAGCTTTACGGCCACGGCCTTGAGCGCGAGGTTGCTTTCCTCACCGTTCATTCAATGCTTCACCTTTTGGGCTATGACCACGAAAAGGGCGGCCTTGAGCGCGCGGTAATGCGCGAAAAGGAGGAGCAGGTGCTCGACGCCCTGGGCCTTGCCATTAATAAGCTTTAATCGGCTTACATACATAGGCAAGCAGAATAACCAAAGAACAAAGGAATGCTTAAATGACTCAAAAATCGGCTTTTATAACCATAATCGGCAGACCGAACGTAGGTAAATCATCACTTATGAACCGAATGCTCGGTCAAAAGGTTGCAATCGTTTCGGACAAGCCGCAAACCACCCGAACCAAAATATCGGGTATATTGACACGCGGCGCCGAGCAGCTTGTTTTTATAGATACGCCCGGCTTTCACAGGCCGCGCAATATGCTTGACCGCAATATGAACAAGGCCGTGGGCGACGGTATGGCAGATGTGGATGCTGCCGTGCTTGTGGTGGAGGCCGCGCCTCACTTTGGGCTTGATGACGGCCTGCCGCCTGCCGAGGCGGAGCTTATTGCCGAGCTTCGCCGCCGCAAAATCAAGGCGGTGCTTGCAGTGAACAAAATTGACCTTTTGCCCAAAAAAGAGGAGCTTTTAAGAACAATTGCGCTTTATTCAAGAGAATATGATTTTGAAGCCGTGGTGCCGCTTTCAGCCAAAACCGGTGACGGGACGGACATTCTCATAAGCGAGCTTGCCGCCTTTGCAAAGCCATCACCACACTATTTCGGTGATGATGATATTACCGACCAGCCCGAAAAAATAATGGTGGGCGAAATGATAAGGGAAAAGCTTTTGCGCCTGCTTGATAAAGAGGTGCCGCACGGAATAGCAATAGATATTGAACGCTTTGTTGAGCGTGACACCGCAGAGGGTGAGCCCATACTTGAGGTGGAAGCGACCGTTATTTGCGAAAAGGAATCACACAAGGGCATAATAATAGGCAAGGGCGGAGCCACGCTTAAAAAGGTCGGCACCCTTGCACGGCGTGATATTGAAGAATTTTTCGGTATACGCGCTTCTGTTAAATTATGGGTTAAGGTTAAGGAGGATTGGCGTAACCGCCAAGGCTTGATACACACCTTTGGGCTTGATTGATTTGTTTTACTGTTATTTCCTATTATAATATTTTTTAATTTGCAAATGCTTTTAATGAAAAAATTACGGATTGGAATTGAAAGCTATGCAAAGCGATAAGCCCTGGGAGGATTTTTTAAACAGCGGCAGTGTTGCCGATTATCTTGAATTTGTAAATTCACGCAGAGAGAAGGAAAACAGTGAGGGAAACGGAAACACGTTTCACAACGGAGGCTTTGGTAATACGGGAAATGGACGTGGGAGAGAGTGACCGTTTGGTTACTCTCTTTACGCGTGATTACGGGGTTATTCGCGCCTTTGCTTCGGGTGCTAAAAGCATACGCTCAAAAAAAGGGGCAGCCACCGCACTGCTTACATACTCAAGCTTTACCGTTTTAAAAAAGAAGGATACCTTTAAAATTTACGAGGCTGTGCCCATAAGGAGCTTTTTTTCGCTCGGCGGGGATATTGAGCGGCTGGCACTTGAGCAATATTTTTGTGAGCTTGCCCTTGTTTTTGCCCCGAGCGGAGCGGAAAATCGCGAGCTTTTGCGCTTGATACTCAATTCACTGCATTTTTTAACGGCCGAAAAACGTTTCCCGCCGCTGATTAAAGCAATAACCGAGCTTCGTACCGCCGCGGGGGCGGGCTTTATGCCGAGCCTTGTTGCCTGTGAGGACTGCGGAAAATACGAGGACGATGTAATGTATTTCGATGCACTCGGCGGGCGGCTTTATTGTGGGGATTGCTTGCCGCAGGGCATAGGTGCGTTGCCGCTTGACAGAACCCTGCTTTCGGCTATGCGACACATAGTTTATTCCGAATTTTCAAAGCTTTATTCCTTTTCCGTGCCTGAAGAAAGCGCCCGCCGACTTTCCGATATAACCGGTCGCTATATTACGGCACAGGCCGATCATAAATTCGCAACCCTTGATTTTTACGAAAAAATAAAAGAGGAAAAATAATGCAATACTCTGTTTTAAAGCATATGAAAACCCTGGAGCTTGACAGGATTCTCACACAATTGTCCGAGCAGACCTCCCTTGCGGATGCCGCCGCGGCCGCGCTTTCCCTAATGCCGAAAACCGATTTTGAGGCAGTTGGCGCGGCCCTCGGTGAAACGAGCGAGGCCTACGGTCTTATGGCTCGCTATTCGGCACCATCCTTCGGCACGGCGGCAAATCCCGAGGAGGCCTTGCGTCGCGCAGAGGCCTCGGGCGTGCTTTCTATAAGAGAGCTGCTTGATGTTGCCGAAGCATTGCGGGTTATTCGCTCGGTTAAGGCCTGGCGCGGAGAATGTGCGGGTGTCGAGCGCATTTCCCTTGATTTTCTTTTTGATACGCTTATTCCGAATAAATACTTGGAGGATAAGCTTAATGCCGCAATAAAATCACCCGAGGAGCTTTACGATAACGCTTCACCCGAGCTTTACGCAATAAGGCGCAAAATTATTTCAAAAACCGAAAGGGTGCGTGAGCTGCTTGAAAAAACGGTACGCGGCCCCGCGGCAAAGTATTTGCAGGAGGCTATTATAACTCAGCGTGACGGCCGCTATGTTGTACCCGTGAAATCCGAGTACAAGGGGCAAATAAACGGCATTGTGCACGATACCTCGGCCTCCGGCTCAACCTTTTTCATTGAGCCCGCCGCCGTGGTGGAAATTAATAACGAAATACGTGTTTTAAAGCTGCGTGAGCAGGAGGAAATCGAACGTATTTTGGCCGAGCTTTCGGCCGAGGCGGGAAGCTTTGCGGGCAGTATTGTAAGCTCCTATGCGGCACTTTGCCGCCTTGACCTTGTTTTTGCAAAGGCAAAGCTCGCTTATAAAATGAAGGCCACCGTGCCGTCCCTTAACACCGACGGCGTAATTTATCTTAAAAGGGCACGCCACCCGCTTATAAATGCGCGCAGTGTGGTGCCTGTAACCGTTGAGCTCGGGCGGGATTACGATACCCTCGTTATAACCGGACCGAACACCGGCGGCAAAACCGTAACCCTTAAAACAATAGGTCTGTTAACCCTTATGGCAATGTGCGGGCTTATGATTCCCGCAGATGACGGCAGCAAAATTGCGGTGTTTTCAAAGCTTTTTGCCGATATAGGTGATGAGCAGAGCATTGAACAATCGCTTTCGACTTTTTCTTCACATATGGTTAACATAATATCAATTACCGAGCAGGCCGACGAAAGCTCACTTGTGCTGTTTGATGAGCTTTGCGCGGGCACCGACCCCGTTGAGGGCGCCGCGCTTGCCAAGGCAATTTTGGTGAGGCTTGCGGCTAACGGTGCAAAAATTGCCGCGACCACGCACTATCATGAGCTGAAGGCTTACGCAATTGATGCCGAAAGGGTGGAAAATGCATCCTGCGAATTTGATGTTGCAACCTTAAAGCCGACCTACCGCTTAATGGTGGGCGTGCCGGGCAGCTCAAATGCATTTGCCATTTCAAGGCGATTGGGGCTTGACGGCAGTATTATAGAGTCGGCACAGAGCGAGGTAACAGATGAGGATATGCGCTTTGAGCGGGTGGTGGCCGCACTTGAAACGGCCCGCCGCGCAACCGAGGAGGAGCACGAGGCCGCAAAGCGACTGCGGCTTGAGCTTGCCGAGGAAAAGAAAAAAGTGCTTGACCGTGAGCGCAAGCTTGACCTTAAAAATTCCGAGCTTATGCAAAAAACACGTGAAACGGCAAACGGAATAATCGAAA
The DNA here is from genome assembly GCA_964555975.1 of uncultured Ruminococcus sp. Lineage (GTDB taxonomy): Bacteria > Bacillota > Clostridia > Oscillospirales > Acutalibacteraceae > UBA737. The sequence continues at coordinate 18,859 of CAZKUO010000010.1, forward strand.
ACGCAAGGAGCCGCTCCGCACAGCTTTTAAATGAGCTTGAGGAAATGAAAAAGCAGCTCAATGCCGAAAACGCCTCTGCAATGGCCGAGCGGGCACGTGCCGCCTACCGAAAAACAATTTCCGAGCTTGAAAAAAGTGCCGACCCCGTTGAAAAGCGCAAGGCCGAGGGAACCCGCGTGGAAGCTCTCGAAAAAGGGGATACCGTGTTTGTTACGGCTCTCGGCGGCGATGCAACCGTGCTTGAAGTAAAACCGCAGGCAAAAAAAGCCTATGTTTCGGCAGGGGCCGTAAAAATGTGGGTAGATTTTGACGGTCTGCGCTTTAAGGGTAAAAAGCAGGTTGATGATACCTTTAAAAAAACGCGCCGTGTTTCGGGGCTTGTTTCCCGTGGGGAAAGAAGTGCTTCCGGTGAGCTTGATTTGCGCGGAATGGCCGCCGATGAAGCAATAATGGAGCTTGATAAATATATTGATAACGCCGTGCTCGCGGGTATCGGCACCGTTACCGTAATTCACGGGAAGGGCACGGGCGTTTTGCGAAAGGCAGTTCAGGCACATTTACGCTCGCACAAAAGCATAAAAAGCTTCCGTGTAGGCGGCTTCGGTGAGGGTGAAAACGGCGTTACCATTGCACAATTGGTTGAATGATTTTGCAGGTGACCGAGCGTAACTGAGTAAGACGGAGCTTTGATCGGTTTGTCCGAACCGCAAAGCACGTCAAATATGAACAAATTGTAAAAGTCAGGGAAAGTCAAAGAATTTTTCAAAAAACTATTGACTTTCCTTTATTTTTGTATATAATAATAGATGTTGGCACTCGGAGGCGCTGAGTGCTAATTTTCCGAATGTGTTTTCGGAGGTGAAACAAAAATGGAACTGTCACCGCGAAAGCAGGCGGTTTTGGCGGCAGTTGCAAAGGCTTATTTGGAAACGGGCGTGCCTGTCGGTTCAAAGGCCCTGACAGGTCTTTTAAAAAATGCACCGTCCTCAGCAACCTTGCGTAACGAAATGAGCGAGCTTTGCGAAATCGGCCTTTTGGAGCAACCGCACACCTCGGCGGGGCGAATACCCACAGCGGGCGGGCTCAAGCTTTATGTTAATGAGCTTATGCCGCATGAGGCTGTTTCCGAGGGCTTGCGTTCAAGGATTGACAAGGGGATTGATTGGTCGCACTACGCACCCGAAAAAATTCTTTCGGCGGCGGGTGAGCTTTTAGCCGAGCTCACGGGTCTGCCTGCGATTATCTGCTTTGAGGCGGACGGCAGCCCGCGCATACGCAGTGTGGAGCTTTTCCCCGTAAGCCGCAGGGCGGTAATGCTGCTGCTGGTTACGGCGGACGGAAGAACGCGAAGCACGGTTTTGCGCCTTAAAACGGATTACACGCCGCTTCTTGCGGAGGATTTTGCGAGGATTGCAAAGCACAGCATATGCGGCAAAAGAACCGATGAGCTTACACGCGGAATGTTGCAGGGAATTGCGGCCTCGGCCGGTGAAAATGCCTTTTTGCTTATGCCGCTCTTATCTGAGCTTGCGGCGGCAGCCGAGGGCATTGAAGCAGGTGAGGCACGGCTTTTCGGCAAGGAAAGCTTGCGCTCGGTTTGCAGTGACGGTGCTGCGCTCAGGCGAATAACCGCCCTCGTTGAGCAACGAAAGCCATTGCTTGAATTAACCTCTGCACTTAAAAACGGTGTGGGCACGTTTTTCGGCAGTGACACGGGCTTCAGAGAGCTTGAAAGGCTTAATCTTATTGCGGCAAGGTATTACGGAAGCGACCGCTTTAAAGGTGCCATTGGGGTAATCGGCCCGAACAGAATGTCCTATGGGCAGATAATTCCCGGAGTTGAGTATATTGCCGCGCGGCTTAACGGTGTAATGACCGCCGCGCAAAAGGATATGGAGGATTGATAACGGTGTCGGAGGAAGCGAAAAACACCGCGGAGCAGGCAGAGGCTCAAGTAAAGGAGCCCGAGACCGAGGCTCCCAAAAAAGAAAAAAAACCGAAAAAGAGCTCGGAGGTTGAAAAACTAAAGGCAGAGCTTGAAAAGAAAGAGGATTTGCTTTTAAGAACCGCCGCCGAATTTGATAATTTTAAAAAGCGAACCGAAAGGGAGCGTGCCGGTGTTGCTGAATATGCACGGGCTGGCATTGTTAAAAAGCTTTTGCCGATTATCGATAATATTGAGCGTGCCGCCGCGGCCGACCGCGAAAGCCCCGAATACCTCAAGGGCATTGAGCTGATTGTGAAGCAATTTGAGGCTTTAACGGCCGATTTACAGCTTGAGGAAACCGCAAAGCAGGGCGATGCGTTTGACCCGCAGCTTCACGAAGCGGTTATGCACATTGAGGATGAGGAATTGCCGGAAAACGTGATTGCCGAGGTGCTTCAAAAGGGCTACAGGCTTGGCGATACGGTGGTTCGCCACGCGATGGTTAAGGTTGCAAATTAAAAAAATATATATTATATTCGGAGGAATTTTATTATGGGAAAAATTATAGGTATTGACTTAGGTACAACAAATTCATGCGTTGCGGTAATGGAGGGCGGTGAGCCTGTTGTTATTGCGAATGCCGAGGGCGGCAGAACCACCCCCTCTGTTGTTGCTTTTTCAAAAACAGGCGAAAGAATGGTAGGTCAGGTTGCAAAGCGCCAGGCTATTACCAACCCCGACCGCACAATCAGCTCCATTAAGCGCGAAATGGGTACTGCACACACGGTTGAAATTGACGGTAAAAAATACACCCCGCAGGAAATTTCCGCAATCACACTGCAAAAGCTTAAGGCCGATGCCGAGGCATATCTCGGTCAAACGGTATCCGAAGCGGTTATCACCGTTCCCGCATATTTTACCGATGCTCAGCGCCAGGCTACAAAGGATGCCGGCAAAATTGCGGGTCTTGAGGTTAAGCGTATCATAAACGAGCCCACAGCGGCCGCCCTTGCCTACAGCATTGATAAAGAGGATGACCAAAAGGTTATGGTTTATGACCTCGGCGGCGGTACGTTCGATGTTTCCATTATAGAAATGGGCGACGGCGTTCAAGAGGTGCTTGCAACCGCAGGTAACAACAAGCTCGGCGGCGATGATTTCGATAAGCGCGTTATGGACTACATTGTTAAAACCTTTAAAGCAGAGCAGGGCATTGATTTGTCCGGTGATAAAATGGCAATGCAGAGAATTAAGGAAGCTGCCGAAAAGGCTAAAATAGACCTTTCGGGTATGTCCACAACGGATATAAACCTGCCGTTTATCACGGTTGACGATTCCGGCCCCAAGCACTTTGAGGCAACCCTTACACGTGCAAAGTTCAACGAGCTCACTGCCGATTTGGTTGATGCAACAATGGCACCCGTGCGCCAGGCACTTTCCGATTCGGGACTTGACAAGAGCGAGATAAACAAGGTGCTTATGGTCGGCGGCTCATCGAGAATACCTGCCGTGCAGGAGGCCGTTAAGAGCTTTATGGGCAAGGATCCGTTTAAGGGCATTAACCCCGATGAATGTGTTGCAATAGGCGCCGCACTCCAGGCAGGTGTTTTGGGCGGCGATGTTAAGGGTCTCTTGCTGCTTGATGTTACACCGCTTTCACTCGGTATTGAAACTATGGGCGGCGTTTCCACCAAGGTTATTGACCGCAACACCACCATCCCCGCCAAAAAGAGCCAGATTTTCTCCACCGCGGCAGACGGTCAAACCTCGGTTGAGGTTCACGTTTTGCAGGGTGAGCGCGAATTTGCAAAGGATAATAAGACACTCGGTGTTTTCCACCTTGACGGTATAGCTCCCGCACCGCGCGGTATACCTCAGATTGAGGTTACCTTTGATATTGATGCCAACGGTATAGTTCACGTTTCGGCAAAGGATCTGGGCACCGGCAAGGAAAACAACATTACAATCACCTCCAACACCAATATGTCCAAGGAGGATATTGATAAGGCCGTTAAGGAGGCCGAGCAGTATGCCGCTGAGGATAAAAAGCGCCGTGAGGCGGTTGACGTTCGCAACAATGCCGACCAAATGATTTATCAAACCGAAAAAACCGTAAACGAATTCGGTGATAAGCTTTCGGATGATGAAAAGGCAAAAATCAACACTGCAAAAGAGGCGCTTAAGGAAGCACTTAAGGGCGAGGATTTGGAAGCTGTAAAGGCTAAGCAGGAGGAGCTTCAAAAGGAGCTTTTCGCGGTGAGTGAAAAGGTTTACAAGGCCGCAAATCCCGAGGGCGCCGCAGGTGCCGAGCAGGGCAACGCACAGGGGGCCGACCCTAACGTTTACGAGGCGGATTACACCGACGTGGACGACAGCAACAAGCAGTAATTCGATTAAATTTCGGCTTCCCCCGTAAAATGCGGGGGAGGCTAAACACATAACTTGTAGGAGAAATTACTTTGGCTGAGGATAAAAGAGATTATTATGAGGTTCTCGGGGTTGATAAATCGGTCTCCGAGGACGAGCTGAAGAAGGCATATCGCAAGGCGGCAAAAAAATATCATCCCGATTTAAACCCGGGGGATAAAGAGGCCGAAAAGAATTTTAAAGAGGTAAACGAAGCCTATGAGGTGCTTTCCGATAAGGAAAAGCGCGCCCGCTACGATCAGTTCGGTCACGCCGGGGTAGACCCCAATTACGGCGCGGGTGCCGGTAGCTACGGCGGCGGGTTTACCGGCGATTTCGGTGATTTGGGCGATATTTTCAGCTCCTTTTTCGGCGGCGGCTTCGGCGGTGGCGGCAGGCAAAACCCCAATGCACCTCGCAGGGGTAACGATACTGCGGCGGCGGTTAATCTTTCCTTTGAGGAAGCGGCGCGCGGTTGCACAAAAACCGTTAAGGTCACCAAAATCGAAAGCTGTAAGGAATGTGGCGGAAGCGGTGCACAAAAGGGCTCAACCCCCAAAACCTGCCCGGTGTGCCACGGCAGCGGTCGGGTTTCAACCACACAGCGCACGCCGTTCGGCGTAATGCAAACCCAAAAGGTGTGCGATAATTGCCACGGCAGCGGTAAAATAATTGATAAGCCTTGCCACACCTGTGCCGGCAAGGGCAGAATAAGGCACACGGTGGAGCAAACGGTTGAAATTCCCGCCGGAATTGACGACGGCCAGACTATTAATATGCGCGGCGGTGGAGATGCCGGTGCAAACGGCGGCCCTGCGGGGGATTTGCGCATAAACGTGAATGTTCGCCCGCACCCGATTTTCGAGCGCCACGGATATGATGTTTATTGCGAAATTCCCATAACCTTTTCACAGGCGGCTTTGGGTGACGAAATTGTGGTTCCCACGCTTGACGGTAAGGTTAAATTCACAATCCACGAGGGTACACAGCCAGGTGATGAATTTAAGCTTCGCGGCAAGGGTATACAGCGCTTGAATTACTCGGGTCGCGGTGACCAATATGTTAAAATTACGGTTGAGGTTCCGCGTGAGCTTTCAAAGGCTCAAAAGGATAAGCTCCGTGAATTTGACAGCGTTACCGAGGAAAAGAATTACAAAAAGAAAAAAAGCTTCGGTGAAAAAATCAAAAGCTTTTTCAATGAATAAGTGTTTTTTAAAAGCCTTCCCAAAAGCTGTGGGGAGGCTTTTATATATATAAGTGGGATTTGATATTTCTCGGCGGGAGCAAGCCCACACCTTACGGTGCGGTATTCAGCCTCCCAAGCCTTTATTGATTTTTGTAAGCCTCAAAATCCCATTCACAGGGTTGTGCTCCTCAACCGTCCGAAATATGCTGAATTTTGATTTTTGCCCATACATTTGAATAATCGGGCAAGAAAAAGCAATAAATATCAAAATTGAGAAGTTTATATTTTTTTATTAATAAGTTATAATTATATGTGAAAAATAGACAATCTATATAAATGCTTTCAATTGTTCGGGGGGTGAGAGCCGAAGCTTGTGGCAATCTGCAAAATAAATTAAAAGAGGTTTGGTAAAATGAAAATCAAAGGCATTAAAAAATTAACCGCATTATTCCTTTGCTTAACACTTGCGGCAACGGTGCTTTGCGGGATTCCGTTCGGTGCGGTTTCTGCCGCGGCGCCGAATACTGCGGTATCAAGCGTTGTTACAAAGGGCGGCAGAACCTATATTGAGCACAACGGCGAGCCGTATCTTATGTACGGTATACAAATGCGCCTCGATTGGCAGTATAACGACAAAATAACTGACAATACGGTCGATTGGGATTGGATAGAAGAAAACTTTGAAAAGGCTGTGGCAGACGGATTTAAATCTGTTGCAATTCCGGTGTATTGGAGCCTTGTTGAAGTTGGCAACCACGGTATACGCTCAACCGAATACCTTGAAAAAATGTATGAGTACATTTATAAGTACGATTTAACCGTTCAGTGGCTTTGGTTCGGAACAAACGTGTGCGGTATAGGCAGTGGAACAATGCCGTGGTATATTATCGGAAATGATTCTCAATACAGCAATGTATTTTTAAAGGATGTAACCTGGTCACAGGGCACTGACGGAAAATACACCGCTACCGATACCGATACCGACTCACCCTATGTGAATTACAGCAACGAGACGATTATGCAAAAGGAACAGGATGCTTTGGCTTATGTTATGGGTTACATTGCCGAGCGTGATACCGAAAAGCGTTGCGTTATGATTCAGCTGAACAACGAGATTGATCAGGGCGGTAACTATTGGTTACCTAAGGATGAGAATGGCAATTATTTGGATGATTGGTGGACAGATAAAGAGGGACACGATAAGTATTGCTATGTGTTCGGTCAAAGAGCAGAGCTTTTTGAACAGCTTGATGCACTTGGCGATATGGTTCACAGCAGTGATTACAACTGTGTTACCAGAGTTAACTTATCAGATGCTTCAAGACCTACATGGGCACAGAATGATTACACCGATTTGTTGGCATATGACGGAATAGATATTGTCGGAATCGATTGCTATTATACCGATTTGACCGATATCAACAACCGTCTGTCAACAAGTGCCGTGGGCAACTTTACTCACCTTGCCGAAAGTTCAGCAACATATGATATGAGCACAAACACCGCAAAGCTGTTTGAAAGCGGAATAGGCAACATTATTTATTGCCACCGTACCGACAGAACAAACGGCGGATTATATCAGCCGCAAACAGGTTCGGATGGTCAATACAACAGGCAATATAAGGAATGGGTTGATCGCGAAAGCACACCCGCGGTACGTGCCTGGAACAAGAGCATAAACAAGGCTTACGATAAGCTTGCGGCCGCTGTTGCTAATAACGAGCTTGCCGTGTTTACCGAAAATGCCGAAAGCAAAAGTGTTGGCAGCACACAATTCACATTGAGTGACACTGCCACGGGTGATAAGCTTGCATTGGCTTTGAAGGTAAATGCTACCGAATATGTGCTGATTTCGGTTAAGAGCGACTGTGAGGTTGCACTTTCAAATGCAAGCATTCTCTCGGCAGAGGTCGGGGAATACGGAAGCAACGGTGCCTGGGTAAAGAGCGCCAATGCCGAGGTTGAAAACGGCAGTGTTGCGGTAAAGGCAGGGGAAGCAGTGCTTGTTAAAACAACTGAGGCTGATATTGCCGGAGATGCACTCACCGCTACCGAGGATACCCTTTCAAACGGAGCCGTGGTTTACAAGGCAAATCAAAACGGCGGCACCGTGGTGCTTGCCGACAGCATAAAGGATTTTGCGCTTTCCTTTAAGTACAGGGATGTTTTGGCGGATGTTCAAAATCCGAATCCGCTTAACGTAAAGCTTCGCGGCGGAAAATATACCCTCGCAATTCATGAGTGGGCAACGGCCGGCAGCAATGTAAAATCAAAGACCCTGCGCTTCCTCGGTAACGGCAGTGCCGTTGGCGGAAACGGTCATTTTGAGGTAGCCGATGATGTGTGGACCGAATTTAAAATAGTTATGGCAGGCCGCCGTGCTGCAATTTTCAAAAACGGCGTGCTTTGGCAGAGTCTGGATCTTAAGGCGGAAGACGTTGCAGGTGCTTTAACGCTTGAATTTAACGGTGCTTACGATACCTACATTGCCGATGTTAAGCTTACCTCGGCAGAGGAAAGGGACACCTATGCACTGGTTGATGCGGATTTGCAGAGCAACGAGGTTTACGGTAATAATAAATTCTGCAATATGCCGTTAACATATGCAAACGGAAATACAAAAATCGATGCGGGCATGTGGACTTCTTATAAGTTGTACGGCAATCCCGGTGAATATGAATTAAGCGTGGATTTCCATTATGATAGCATCCAAAATTACCGCGGCTTGGGAATTATTACACCTGCCGGCAGTGATTATCTGTTTATAGATAATAATTTATGTTTAAATAACAACGGTTACGCGGCTGTTAAAAGTCTTAATATTAATTTGAACGGCAATTCTCAATACCATAAGCTTAAGCTTGTATATGCGGATAATATTGAATATGTTTATTTTGACAGCAATCTTCTTTATCAAAAATCCGTAACATCATCGAACGGTGATTTAAAGCTGAATTTCCGTTTAGCCAATACCGAATGCGTTTATCTTAAAAACATTAAGCTTGTAAACACGGAAAATATTTCAAGAACCACCGTTACGGAGTTGCCCGAGCTTAACGAAAGCTTTGATTACAGCAACTATAAGAGCATTTTCGGCTATAGCTGGAGCAATACACAGTGGGAAGCTTTTTCAAAGGACGGAATTTCGGGTGCAAAGGTGACTTCATATAAAGGAAATCAAAAAGCACCAATGTTCACCGAAACCGATAATCCGGATAAGGTATTCAGCTTTAAGCTCTATATGCCCGCACCCGAACAGGAAAGCACCGGTTATGCCACAAACGCAGAGCTTTATCTCAGAAGATTGCCGAATGAAAGTGACTTCGGTTTGAAGCTTGTTTTCCAGAATAAGCGCGTTTACGTGGATTATAAATCGGCTGCGGACGGAAGCAGTAAGTTTAAGGAGGCTTCATACTCCAACACCGAGTATTTTGCCGCAAGTCCGATTGGCCGCTGGGCGGATGTTGAAATTTATATGTTCGGCACAAGCTTTATGCTTGCAATTGACGGTGAGGTAATCTTCTGTGAGAACAATGTGAAATATGATTTCACGGCGCCACGCGAAAGTGATTTGTATACAAATATAGAAGTATCGCAAATTGCATTTGCGGACATCAAGCTTGAGCAGCTTGACGGCTTGAGAAGGGCTGTAACAGCAATAAATAATGTTACCTTTAATGATAAGGGCATTGCTGATGAAACGCTGAGGCAGGCCGCAATTACGGCTTACGGCAGACTTTTCTCCGAGGCCGAAAGATACTACCTTTGCGAGAAGACAAGCTGGTTTGAGATTTATTACGATTACTGCGATGTAAACATCGACGGTAATGTAAATATTCTCGATTTGGTACGTCTTAAGAAAATCACTTCAAATTTGGCAGATGCAACCGTAAAGAGTGATATAAACCGTGATGAAAGCCACAACGGCTCCGATTTAACACTTTTGAGAAAATATCTTCTCGGCGTATAAATATTTGATTACCGTAAGCACAGGGCAACCGATTTTCGGTTGCCCTGTGTGATGTTATATAACGACTGATTTTTCTTGATAAAGGGGTTTTTAGAAGCATTAAAATTACACTCGTTGGTTTGTGCCCCTAAACCGTCCGATTTCGCTGACAGCAACCTAAAGGCTTGGGGGCCTTTAGTTTTTGCAAATCCTTTGCCTCCCTCTGACGAGGGAGGTGGATTTGCCGTAAGGCAAAGACGGAGGGAGAGATAATTTAAGTTTCTTAACAAAACTATCCCCCAGTCTCGCTTCGCTCGACACTATCGCAGGGCGGGGGCGTGCTCCCGCCGTTATACAAATATCCGTGATTCAAAAGAACCACGGATAAAAAAGGTTATTAGAGACAGCGCTCGGCAGAGCTTACTTTTCTTTTGCTTTTGTTTCGCAGTAAATACAGCGGTAAACACGGTTTTCACGGTCGGTCAACCGAAAAATGTGCGGTAGCTCCTGCTCGGTTGAGGTGATACAGCGCGGATTTTTGCAATGCAGAACATCGGTAAGCTCCGCAGGGAGCGCAAGTGTTCTTTTTTCGGTGATGTTACCGTTTTTAATTATGTTTACGGTAACATCGGGGTCAACATAGCCCAAAATATCGGTATCAACGGCAAAATCGGAATCTATTTTAATAATATCCTTTTTACCCGTTTTGCGGCTGACCACGTTTTTTATAAGCGCAACCGAGCAATCAAGTGCATCAAGTCCCAAAAGCTTGTAAATTTCCATACCGCGACCTGCGGTTATATGGTCGATTACAATCCCGTTTTTAATAGAATCTATATTCATTTATTCGACCTCCAGCAGCTTTAAAATAAGTGCCATTCGCATATATTTTCCGTAAAGCACCTGCTTAAAGTAACAGGCGCGGGGGTCACTGTCCACCGCAACACTGATTTCGTTAACGCGGGGCAGGGGATGTAAAACACGAAGACGGTCACCCGCAAGGCTCATTTTTTCGGGTGTTAAAATATATGTATTTTTAAGCCGCAGGTAATCCTCCTCGTTGAAGAAGCGTTCGCGCTGAACACGGGTCATATAGAGAATATCAAGCCCCGAAATACTGTTTTCAAGGCTGTCGGTTTCGGTATATTCAATATCGGCAGCATCAAGCTTGCTTTTAACATAACCCGGGAGCTTTAATTCCGCAGGGGAAATGAGCACGAATTTTATTCTATCGCAGCGCATAAGGGCCGAAATCAGCGAATGCACCGTGCGCCCGAATTTAAGGTCGCCGCAAAAGCCCACCGTAAGGTTATCAATCCGTCCCTTTTCTCTGTAAATCGTTAATAAGTCGGCTAAGGTTTGGGTGGGGTGTGAGTGACCGCCGTCGCCCGCATTTATAACGGGTACGGTTGCATTTCGTGCCGCAACAAGCGGGGCGCCCTCCTTTGGGTGGCGCATTGCTATAATATCGGCATAGCAGGAAATTACCTTTGCGGTGTCTGCCACGCTTTCACCCTTTGAGGCAGATGAGCTTTGTGCCTCGGAAAAGCCGAGAACATTTCCGCCTAATTCATACATTGCCGCTTCAAAGCTGAGGCGGGTTCTGGTTGAGGGTTCAAAAAAAAGTGTTGCAAGCTTTTTGCCCCTGCACTTTTCGGAATAAGCCGCCGGATTTGCTATAATATCGTTCGCGGTATCCATAAGCTCATAAAGCTCGGCGGTGCTAAGCTCCGATATATCTATAAGACTTCTCATAAACCGATTTCCTCTCCTGAAATTATTAACAGCTCGGTCGTATCAGCGCTTTGCTCCGTTGATTTCGAGATATTTCTTTATGCGCTCAACGTTTTCCCGGTTCTTTTCGTTCTCCTCAAGGTATTCGATAATATCGTAAACATCAACTACCGAATATACGGGGAAGCCGAATTCCTCGCCCACCTCTGCCATAGCGCTCTTTTCGGTTTTGCCCTTTTCGCAGCGGTCAACCATAACAAAGGTTGCGGCAACCCTTGTACCCTTTAGGGATGAAAGTATATCCATACTCTCTCTTATGGCGGTTCCTGCAGTGATAACATCCTCAACTATTACGATTTCTTCGCCCTCGGTCGGCTTATAGCCTACGAAAACTCCGCCCTCGCCGTGGTCCTTTTCCTCCTTGCGGTTGAAAAAGAAGGGAACATCCAAGCCGTTTTTTGCAAGTGCCACCGCAACAGATACCGCTATCGGAATACCCTTATAGGCCGGCCCGTAAAGCACGGCATTTTTCTTGCCGAGCTTTTCAAAATATGCCTTGGCGTAAAATTCTCCGAGCTTGCAGATCTGCTCACCTGTCTTGATATCGCCCGCATTTATAAAGTAGGGAATCTTTCTGCCCGACTTTGCGGTAAAATCACCGAATTTCAGCACTCCCGCGCTCTCTAAAAATCCAATAAATTCATGCTTGTAGCTTTCCATTTCGGTCACCTCAATCTATAAATTCCTTTACACAACGCTCATAAGCCGCAACCGGGTCCTCGGCGGCGGTAATGGGGCGCCCCACGACTATGTAATCACTGCCGATTTTTTTGGCCTCGGCGGGTGTCATAACACGCTTTTGGTCGCCCTTGTCGCCGTCGGCAAAGCGAACACCGGGTGTTACGGTTAAAAATTCATTTCCGCAAAGCTTATGAACCTTTTCGGCCTCAAGCGGGGAGCAAACCACACCGTCAAGCCCGGCGGCCTTGGCGTTTGCGGCATAATGCATAACAACCTTATCAATAGGCTCTTTTATAAGTAAATCCTTTTCCATACTTTCCTGATTGGTTGATGTGAGCTGAGTAACGGCTATCAACAGCGGGCGCGTACCGTCGGGTCGGGTAAGCCCCTCAAGAGCGGCCTGCATCATAGCAATTGTTCCGCCTGCGTGCAGGTTGCAAATATCAACATCAAGTCGGGAAAGCACAGCCATTGATTTTTTTACGGTGTTCGGAATATCGTGCAGCTTTAAATCAAGAAAAATTTTGTGCCCGCGGCTTTTAATTTCCCTTACAATTTCGGGACCCTCGGCATAAAAAAGCTCCATTCCGATTTTCACAAACGGTTTTTTACCTACGAATTTGTCAAGAAAATCAAGACAGGTCTTTTTATCGGCAAAATCGCAGGCAATAATTACATCTTTACCCATTAATGTGCTCCTCCTACTATATCACTTAAATTATTAATACCGTATTTTTCCATTACGCGCGGCAGATTATCTATAATTTCCTTACAGGCGCAGGGGTTTATAAGGTTTGCCGCCCCAACCTGAACCGCAGTTGCTCCCGCAAGCATAAATTCCAAAGCATCCTCGGCGGTGGCAATGCCGCCCATACCCACAATCGGGATTTTAACCGCTTCGTAAGCCTCGTAAACCATACGCACGGCAATCGGCTTTACGGCAGGACCCGAAAAACCGCCCTTTTTGTTAGCAAGCACGGGCTTTTTTGTTTTTAAATCTATTCTCATACCGAGCAGGGTGTTTATAAGCGAAAGCCCGTCTGCACCGGCAGCCTCGCAGGCCTTGGCAATCTCGGAAATATCGGTAACGTTGGGCGAAAGTTTTATAATAATCGGCTTGCTTGTAACTTCGCGAACGGCACGCGTTACGGCCGCCGCATTTTCGGGGCTTGTACCGAAAGCCAACCCGCCGCCGTGAACATTGGGGCAGGAAATATTAATTTCAAACCAGCCTATAGCTTCATCTGCATTTAAAACGGTTACCGCAGAGATATAATCCTCAATCGAAAAGCCGCTTACATTTGCCATAACAGGCTTTTTGTAGACCGATTTGAGCAGTGGCAGCTCATGGTTTAAAACCTTTTCCGCGCCCGGGTTTTGCAGGCCGACGGAATTAAGCATTCCCGCGGTGCATTCGGCTATTCTCGGTGTGGGGTTACCGAAGCGCGGCTCCGCAGTTGTGCCCTTAAGGGATATGGAACCGAGGCAGTTAATATCGTAAAATCTGGTAAATTCATAACCGAAGCCAAAGGTACCGCTTGCGGGGATAATCGGGTTACTGAGGTTAATTCCGCACAGCTCAACGCCTGTGTTTACCATTCTATTTCCTCCCTTAAAAGCACAGGGCCCTCTGTGCAAATTCGCTTAGACCCGTTTTTGGTTTTGCAGGTGCAGCCCATACACGCACCCGTGCCGCAGCCCATACGCTCCTCAAAGCTGAACTGACCGCCGGTTTTCGCAACGGCGTTAACGGCTTTGAACATAGGCTTTGGCCCGCAGGTGTAAAAATAGCTGTAATCGGCATATTTCATTGCGGCATCAACAAAGCCGTGAAGCCCGAAGGAACCGTCTGCCGTGGTGATTGCCACGTGTGCACCGAGGCTTTTAAATTCATCGGCCAAAAAGATTTCGGATTTGGTGTTAAAGCCCAAAATAACACTTACGCTTTTACCCTCTGCAATGAGCTGCCTGCAAAGCCCGAAAAGCGGTGGAACACCCACACCGCCGCCCACAAGCAGAGGCTTATCACCCGAAAGTGAGGTATCGTAGCCGTTGCCGAGGGAAATTAGCAAATCCAACGCTTCGCCCGGCTTCATAAGGCTCAAGGCATCGGTGCCGTCACCTACGGTTTTATAAATCAAGGTGAGCTTTCCCGGCTCCCAATCGCAAATTGAAATCGGGCGGCGCAGATAAAATCCCGGTATTTTAATATTAACAAACTGTCCCGGTGCCGTAATGGGGGAGGTATCTCCCGAAAGGCAGAGCTTATATACCGAGGGTGCAATTTGACTGTTTGAAATTATTTCAAAAATATCCTGTTTCATTTTTACTCCCTTAGTTACCGAGAAATTTTATGAATCTATTGTTGAAATTGTGAGTGTGGTTTCCTCCAAAACGTCAAGCAACATTCTTACGGTGTCAAGTGAGGTGAGCATTGTTACATTGTTCTCGGAAGCGCATTTACGGATTGCAATGCCATCGCCCAAATGCCTGCCCGAAAGAATGGCACGGGTGTTAATTACATAGCTTACGTACCCGGCTCTTATTGAATCGAGTACCTCCTCGCTGCCCTCGCTCGGCTTGCGGCGAATACGTGTGCGTATGCCGTGAGCCTTTAAATATTCACCTGTCAGTGAGGTTGCTTCAATGTTGAAGCCCATATTGTAGAAGCGGCGTATAAGCGGCAGTGTTTCTGCTTTATCCTCATCGGCAACGCTTACAACAACGGTGCCGTAATTTTGCAGCTTCATACCCGAGGCCTGAAGTGCCTTGTAAAGTGCGCGGTTGAGCTTATCGTCATACCCTATGGCTTCTCCGGTGGATTTCATTTCGGGGGAGAGGTAGGCATCAAGTCCCTTGATTTTGTTAAAGGAGAAAACCGGCACCTTAACATAGTGGCGCTTTTTCTCATCGGGATAAATATCGAATATGCCCTGCTCCTTTAAGGATTTTCCGAGGATTACCTCGGTTGCTATATCGGCCAAGCTGTAGCCCGTGGCCTTTGAAAGGAAGGGCACCGTGCGTGAGGAACGGGGATTTACTTCGATTATATAAACATCCTCATTTTCGTCCACAATAAACTGAATATTGTAAAGACCTATAATGCCTATTCCGAGGCCGAGCTTTTTGGAGTACTGTAATATTGTGCCCTTAACCTTATCCGAAATACTGAAGGCGGGATAAATACTTATTGAGTCACCCGAGTGTATTCCAGTGCGCTCAACAAGCTCCATAATGCCGGGTATAAACACGTTTATACCGTCGCAAATGGCATCAACCTCAACCTCCTTACCGCGAATGTATTTATCAACAAGCACGGGCTTATCCACATCAATTTCAACGGCGGTTTTAAGGTAATTGCGCAGGTCCTCCTCCTTTGAAACAATCTGCATGGCTCTGCCGCCCAAAACAAAGCTCGGGCGAACAAGCACGGGATAACCGATTTTTTCAGCCGCCGCAACGCCCTCTTCAATGTTGGTTACGGCACGGCCCTGCGGCTGAGGAATGTTAAGCTCCTCAAGTATTTTTTCAAAGCTGTCGCGGTTTTCGGCTCTTTCTATTGCTTCACAATCGGTGCCTATAAGCTTAACTCCGCGCTTCATAAGCGGTTCGGCAAGGTTTATTGCCGTCTGTCCGCCGAGTGTGGCAATAACACCCTCGGGCTTTTCAAAATCAATAATCGCCATAACGTCCTCGGGGGTAAGCGGCTCAAAATAAAGCTTATCGGCTGTTGTGTAATCGGTGGAAACGGTTTCGGGGTTGTTGTTTATTATAATTGCTTCATAGCCTGCGCGCTTAATTGTTTGCACGGCGTGTACGGTGGAATAGTCAAATTCAACACCCTGACCTATACGTATGGGGCCCGCACCCAAAACAATGATTTTCTTTTTATCCGTAAGGCGGGATGCGTTTTCACCCGTGTAGGAGGAATAGAGGTAAGCAATGTATTTGCCTGTGTGCAGGGTATCCACCATTTTGAATATCGGTGTTATACCCGAGGCCTTTCGCATTTTGTAAACCTCGGCTTCGTCAATACCCCATACCGAAGCAATGTACTTATCCGAAAAGCCCATAAGCTTGGCATTTTTAAGGGTTTCTGCGCTCTTGTTTTCCGCGATTTCCTTTTCGGTATCAACAATCCGCTTAAAAGCTTCAATAAACAGGGGAGTAATCTTTGTGGCATTGTGAACGGTCTCAATATCGGTTCCGCGGCGAAGCAGCTCAAACACGGCATATATCGTATCATCTCTGAACTGCTTAATGTAATCGAAAATTTCACTGTCGGTCATACTGTCAAACTTGGCAAGGTGGAAGTGGCAAACGCCCGTTTCAAGTGAACGAACCGATTTCAGGAGACATTCTTCAAGTGTTGAGCCTATTCCCATAACCTCGCCCGTAGCTTTCATCTGTGTGCCGAGAATGTTGGGCGCATCGGTAAATTTATCAAACGGGAAGCGCGGCAGCTTTGCCACAATGTAATCAAGGCTCGGCTCGGTTGCGGCGGTGCCTCCCGCAACGGGGATTTCTTCAAGTGCCATACCGATTGCGATTTTCGCGGTAACGCGTGCTATCGGGTAGCCGCTCGCCTTGCTCGCAAGGGCAGATGAGCGCGAAACACGCGGATTTACTTCAATAAGGTAATATTCACTGCTGTAGGGATTAAGTGCGAACTGCACGTTACAGCCGCCCTCTATTTTAAGCTCACGGATAATTTTAATTGCACTGTCGTTAAGCATTTTAAGGTCGTGCTCGTTTAAGGAAAGAATAGGGGCTACCACGGCGGAGTCACCTGTGTGAACGCCTACGGGGTCAATGTTTTCCATACCGCAAATGGTTATGGCAGTATCGTTCGAGTCACGCATAACCTCAAATTCTATTTCCTTGTAGCCCTTAACGCTTTTTTCTATAAGCACCTGATGAACGGGGGAAAGCTTAAAGGCATTCATAGCTATTTCCATAAGCTCGTTTTCGTTCTCGGCAAAGCCGCCGCCCGTGCCGCCCAGGGTAAAGGCGGGGCGCAGCACAACCGGGTAGCCTATTTTTTCTGCGGCCGCACGTGCCTCATCAATGCTGTAGGTTATTTCCGAGGGGATTACCGGCTCGCCTATGGACTCACACATTTCCTTAAACAGCTCACGGTCCTCCGCACGCTCAATGCTTTCGCTTGAGGTGCCGAGCAGCTCAACACCGCACTCCTTTAAAATACCCTTTTTCTCAAGCTGCATTGCAAGGTTAAGCCCTGTTTGACCGCCTATGCCCGGCACTATCGCATCGGGGCGCTCGTAACGAAGTATTTTTGCAATGTATTCAAGTGTCAGCGGCTCCATATAAACCTTGTCGGCAATTGAGGTGTCGGTCATAATGGTGGCGGGGTTTGAATTGCAGAGTATAACCTCACACCCCTCCTCCTTAAGTGAAAGGCAGGCCTGTGTACCGGCGTAATCAAATTCCGCAGCCTGACCGATTACAATCGGGCCGGAGCCTATTATCAGTACTTTTTTAATATCGGTTCTTTTTGCCATTTTTTATTCCTCCGTATATACAATTCGGTTGTTGCAAACCGTCATAAGACATTTTCCGAATACCTCTTTACCCGCAAAGGGAGTTGACCTGCCCTTGGATAAAAAGCTTTCGGGGTCAATTTTATATTTCCGCTCTAAGCTCCAAACCGTGAAATCGTTTTTCAGTGGTATTCCGAAGCGCCTGCGCGGATTAACGGCAATTAGTGCCACAAGCCTTTCAAGCGATATTATTCCGTTTTTAACAAGCTCGGTGTAAAGCAGGGGAAATGCGGTTTCAATTCCCACAATTCCCATTAAGCTTTTTTCAAGCCCGCCGGCTTTTTCCTCTGCACTGTGCGGTGCATGGTCGGTTGCAATCATATCAATCGTGCCGTCCCGCAATCCCTCAATCAGGGCAAGTCGGTCTTCCTCGCTTCTTATCGGCGGATTCATTTTAAAGCTGCCGTCTTCCTTTAGCTGCATATCATTCAGTATCAGGTAGTGGGGTGCCGTTTCGCAGGTCACATCAACCCCGTCTGCTTTTGCACGGCGTATAAGCTCAACACTTTCCTTTGCGGAAATATGGCAGACGTGGTATTTACAGCCGGTTTCCTTTGCAAGCCTTAAATCCCTTTCAATCGGTTGCCACTCGCTCTCCGAGCAAATGCCCCGGTGTCCGTGCTCTGCCGCATATGTTCCCTTATGAATATATCCGCCGTTAAGCAGTGAATTATCCTCACAGTGGGCAGCTATGATTTTGTTTAAGGCCTTGGCTTTTTTCATTGCGTCACGCATCAGTTCTTCGCTTTGAACACCTCTGCCGTCATCCGAAAAGGCAATGCAAAGCGGTGCGTTTTCCGCCATATTGCAAAGCTGCTCACCCTTTTCACCTAAGGTTATTGCCGAATAGGGGTGAATATTAATTTCGGAATCACGCTTTATTACTTCAAGCTGAGCTTTAAGTGCGGTGGGGGAGTCCTGCACGGGGTTTAAGTTCGGCATGGTGCACACATCGGTGTACCCGCCGTGAGCTGCGGCGCGCGAGCCGCTTTTAATGCTTTCCTTATATAAAAAGCCCGGTTCTCTGAAATGAACGTGAACATCACAGAAAGCCGGCAACACATAGCAATTATCGAGATTATGAACAAAGCCGACACTGCCGACATTTGCTTCAAAATTAAGCTTTTCAAAGGATTCGTTTTTGTAAACCGTGGCATTTTTTATAATCATTAGGTGCAACCCCCTAAAAACAAAGACCCGCTTGTAAAAAAGCAGGCCGCAGGCACAAGAAAACCGACTGAAAATCAGCCGAATATCACAATCTTGCCGGTGTC
>CAZKUO010000011.1:0-37580 GCA_964555975.1 uncultured Ruminococcus sp.
TATCCTGAACTGCAGAAACAGTTTTAAAGGTTGCGGCAGTTTTACCCTCGGTAACGCTCCAGCCGTCAGTACTGCTTTCAAAGTCACCGTTCACAAGCTTTGTCGGCAATTCAATTTTTTTGTAGAGGCTCATATTGTCAACATACAAATAATCGCCCGCACCGGCACGAATGGCCAAATAAACGGTTTTTGCCTCAGTTAATGTGAATTTCTCGGTAATTCTGTAGCCAAAGGTACCGGCCCCCACATTTACACGGTGGCCGTTGCCGCCGCCGTTTGAAGCATATGCCGTAGAAGCCGCACCATCGCTTAATTTAACCATAGAAATATTGGCTGTTTTACCGAACGAGGTTCCGCTTCCGTAGGCGGCACCGCTTTTCAATCCGGTGTAGGCATCGAAAACAACAGCGTACCCACCGTTGCTTTTGAATTTCACCTCAAACTGCCAAGTATATTCACCCGAAGGCAACGAAATTTCCTTAATAAGCTCATTTCCGTCGGAAAAATAAGCGTTTTTACTGTCAATTGCAATTCCGTCTGTTTGAGAAGAAGAAACTACGGTTATATTGTCGTTCGCCGCAAAGCCCGTAATGCTCCCTGCTTCAAAATCACCGTTAGCTATTAAATTGCCGTCCTTAGTGGTATCTGCCGATACGGTTTCGGGTAAAATCAATACCGAAAAAACCATAGCCAGTGACAATACCGCCGAAGCCATTCTCTTAAAGTCAAATTTGAATTTCAAGCCTGATAACCTCCTTAATTTTATCCCACAATACCGATACGGTCTATGCTCTTTACAAACTTCTTTTGCAAAAACATATACATTATCAGCATTGGTAAAATAAACAGCAGTGAAGCCGCCATTATAATTCCGTTATAGGATGTAACGGAATTTACCACGCCCTGTGTGGAAAGGGTTGTTCCGATTTGCGAAAGCCTTACGGCAAGCGGGAAATCGTTTGAAAAATAGAGTGAGGAAAGATAATATTCATTCCAGTGCCATATAATCGAGAAAATCGACACCGTGAGAATTGCAACCCCCGAGGATGGCACTATTATGCGTAAAAAGGTTTTAAAAGGTCCTGCGCCGTCAATATAGGCAGCTTCTTCAAGCTCTTTCGGCAGTCCCTTGTAAAACTGCATATAAATAAATATAAACAGCCCCGCACGCAGTCCCACGGAAAATACCGATGGAATCCAGAACGACCAGGGAGTATCAATAAGATTTGGGCGCAGCTCTGTACCTACAAGCTTGCCGATGCCGCCCAAAATACCGAAAAAGTCGAAATAGCGCATTTGCAGGTATGTAGGAATGGCAATCATTTCCTGCGGGATTATGATGTTTAACAGCAAAATTCCGATAAACACGGTTTTACCCTTAAATTTAAAGCGGGCAAAGCCGTATGCCGTTACCGCGCACACACAAACCTCTATAAGAGCACTGAGTATGTTAACCTCAAAGGTGCGCCACAGGCCCTGCAAGTAATCGAGCACCTGAATTGCGGTGGTGTAGTTGACAAAGGTTGCCGATTTCGGCACCCAAACAACACTCGGGTCAAGCACCTGAAACTGATCCTGTAATGAGGTTGAAATCATTGTGAACAGCGGGTAAAGAATAACATACATTACCGGTATTACGATTAAAATCCGCACGACAACACCGGGCACCGCCGAAAATGACGATTTTTTAAGCTTAATTCTATTCACGGGATGCACCTCCTTACCATCTGTCCATACAGAATTTTTTGTAAACAATAAGTATAAGCGCGGAAATGGCTATTGCAATTAGAATGTAGCTCCACAAAATTGCCGAGCTTAAACCGAAAGACATTGCGTTTATAAGCCCGAACGCCTGTGCCACAACGGGGCTTTCCACCGTGATGAACAAATCCACCATTGTGTAAAGCATAACAAGCAGGATAATATCCTTAAGCATCGGGATAGTCACAAACCAAAATTCTTCCCACTTGGTGGCACCCTCAATTTTGGAAACCTCATAAAGCTGCTCGGGGATTGTTTGCATACCCGAGATAAACAGCACAACCTGTATTCCGGTTTTCCAAACAATATCGAAAACCTTGTTTACATATTCGGAAACAACCGAAATGAGTGAGGCGGGCAAATCCAAATTGGAAAGCACCCTGTTAAAATCTATTGCCGAAACGGAATATCCGCCCGAGGAGCCGACATCATTCATAAGCGGCTGACCCGATACAGAAGAACTCATGGTTTGCATAACCACACCGGTTGCTATTATAACCGGCAGAAAGAAAATTGCCCTTGCGAAAATTCTGCCGTGAAAGTTCTGATTTAACAGAATTGCGAAAATCAGGCTTAAAATTACTATTATGGGAAAGCTGAAAGCAAATTCCGAAACAGATTCACCGAGATTTGTCATAAAATCGGGGTCAACCTTAAAAATGTAATTAATGTTTTCAAGACCCACAAATTCTGTTTCAATTCCGCCCGAATTTGCAAAGCCGACCTCGCTTACTGCGTACCACAGCGATTTGGCGAGCGGTACAATAAAGAGCGAAATTATGCCTATAAGCCAAGGTATTATAAAGCAAAAACCGTATATAGCCTTTTTCGATTCAAAACCTCTGTGCTTTTTTTGAAGCTTCATTTATTGCACCACCTTATAATCCAATGCGGGAATGGTAATTCCCTCCGCCACACGCTCACTTGAGCCGTAATTAACGTAAACCACGGTTCCGTCTTCAAAAACGGTTTTTCTTAAATCGCCGTCAATCAAAGTGTAATCCGCAACCGAAAGCCCGCTTACCGCGCTTAAATAATCGCCGCAGTATTCAAGCATATCGTTAATTTTTTCCTTGTTGTTTTTATAAAGCATAAGCTGAAGATTATCGTGCCCGTAAAAAGCCAAATCGGAGCTGTAATCGTTAATCAGCGAATACTGAACGGAAATTCCCGTTTCAATGCACTTTAGCAGTTGAGCTTTACTGTCAACCGCGGTGTTAACCGAAGCCGAGGAAAGCGGAACAAAGCCCTTAAAAACAATTTCATAAAGCGGAATGTCCGCATCCAAGGCAACATAACTGCCGCTGCCGACCGGTGCATCGAATATTTTTTCCGCAGCCGCCGCAGCGTATGAATTGGCGTCCGAAACGGCAACGCTTCTTTCGCTATCCGCAATTTTCGCCATAAGTTCGGTTACCTGCTCCGCAATCAGTGCTCGGTTTTCGTAAGACTTATCGGCAAAATCGGAAAATGCTGTGTTTGAAAGGCTTGAAATTGAAATACCGCTTAAATCGTATTTATCGGCAGCCTTCAAAAGCTTTTCCGCCGCCTTGCCGAGGCTCAGTCTGCTCAGTATCGACCAAGCTCCCAAATCCTTATCCTTGGCATTGGTTGAAGCGGAATATTTGTAGCTTTCCGCAGGATAACCGTTTGCCGTGTGGCAATTATCCTTTGAGGCGGAAAAACCGTTGCCGGATTTTTTGAAATACAGAAGCTCGTAATCAAAATATGCCACCACTGAATTTTTCTCGCAATATTCCAAAAGTGAGGTTAAAGCTTTTTTGCTGCCGACCGCTTCGGAAAAAGCAAAGCCACCTCCGAGTTTTACATTATCTATTCCGCCCTTACCGAAGCCCACAAGCTGAATATCGGGTGTAACGGATAGCTCCCTTAAAATGCTCTCAACATCACCGAATTCGGTGAGAGCCTTATCCGATGAATACGGGAAACCGAGAAAATGCTTTTTAATTTGCATAGCTCCGTAAAGCTTTAAAGAAAGCACACTGCCGGAGCTTGTTTTTTCAAGAGAATACTTTTTTGCAAGGTAATTTCTGTAATTTTCCGCAATGGACATATAACCGGCTTTTTCACCGTTACAGGGCGAATACCTAACGCTCAGCACACAGTCGGCTATCATATCCTCTGTGTAATAATTTACAAGCTTTTTACCGGTAGAGCCGCCGTAATCCAAAACGGTGCCGTTGTAGCCCCGCACCTGAAATGTGGGATAAATGTAGGAGAAGCCGAGCTGCTCATCCCCTGCAACGGCCTTAATTCCGCATTTTTCCGGGGAGTCAGTCACAATGGCCGAAAGTGCAGAGCCGTTATCCACCGCGCCGAACACCTCAAGACGTACCGGCGTTTCGGTTTCAGTGCGCTCGTTTATTTCCTGCACGGGGTCTTCACCGTAAATTTCAGCCTCAAATTCGCGGGCAAGACCGCCGTTGCGCTCATCGGTGTACATTAACGCGCCCGAGCCCGAGGGCACAAGCAAATAATTTTCGCTTGAATTTTCGGCACAGCAGAAATACGGCAATAGGCTTATTTTGAAAATTCTATCATCATTATTCGGGTTCTCCACAATTTCCGCGGTGTTACAAGAGGCTGTAAGCCCTTCCTCGGACAACACAAACGAAACGGGAACGGCAACCGAAATTTCATCGAACATAAAGGTTAGCTTTATTCCGTTTTCGATTTTTTCGCTAAACACCCTGCCGTTTTCAACAGCACCCGCTTTTCCCGTTAATTCTATGGTTCTGTAAGCACTTCTTCTTAAAAATTCAATGCTTATGGGTGAATAAAGCGAGCTTTCGTCCTGTAAATATTCACCGTCACGGTTCAGCGGTGTAGAGCTCCAAAGCTTGCCTGTTTTCTTTTCCGCAAGCTTAATGCAAGCATTATCACCGTCCCACAGCAAAGCAAAGCTTTCGTTTTCGGCCACTGCTTCGCCGTCTGTACCGTAATTACTCACGGTGATTTCATCATATGGCTTGGCGCTATCGGCATTTTGCTCGTTGCCGCAGGCGGAAAGTCCGAAGCATAATAAAACAGACAACGCAAGGGCAACTGCACTTCTTATGGACTTCATTGTTACACCTACCTATAAATAACTTCTTTGAAAATACTCTGTAAAAAGGTTATAAGCTGCTGATCGAGTGTGAGAACCATAAACACAACGAAAATAACCAGGCAAACACCTATTACCGTAACCAGTGCCACACCAACAAACTTAAAGAATCCGTATTCACTGCAAACCATACTGCCTATGCAGAGCACTATTCCCGAAAGAATAAGCATAATCACATTTACCGCTGTAAGCACGGCGCTTTCTTCAAGCAACAGCACGTTTGAGGCAATGAGATAAAATATTCCGTTTATAATTTGCGGAAGCATTGCATAAGAGGTAACTATAAAGACCTCAGAAAGCTTGCACTTGCCGGAAAAGAGAACCGCAACCGCCCAATAGCAGACTGTCCACAGCAGCACAAGGCCCACACTGCCTATAAATGTGTAAAGCGCATTGTAAGAATGCACATCGAAGCGGCTGAACAAAAATCCGCCGTTTGTTGTATCCAAAACCTTGAAGGCATAAAAGGCAATAAGCGAAATTACCGCACAAACAAGTGAACCCTGCTTGTTAAACTTAATTTGATTTGCAAATTCAAAGGGATGGATAAATGAGGTTAAATAAAGCTTCACCTTTTTATTCAGACTGAATTTAAGCTTGCCCTTCTTTTTAAGCCTTAAAATAACAACAATTGCCGCTGCCAAAGCAACAAGTAAAACCAAAGCCACGCCGAAAAACGACTTAAGGCGGACATTTCTCACCTGGCCAAACGCCTGATTGTAGGTTAAATAATCAAGACCACGCTCTGCGTAGAAAAGTGCATTATCGTAATCCTTTTCGATTAAATAGGCCTTTGCAAGACCGTGGTACGCAAGCTGGCAGTTGGGATCCTCGGCATTAACGCCGAGCCACAGCTCCTTGCTTTCCGAGTAATTTCCGTTAAGATAGAGGCTGTCGGCCTCCTTTAAAAGCGCACCGTAGGAATTAAGCTTAAAAACGGTAACCGAGTTTTGAGAATCGTCGGAAACAAAAATTCTGTCGCCGCAAACGGCAATTGAATTTGGTGTTACAAAGGTGCCGCGCTTTTCGCCCTCACCCATTCCGCCGGCAAATGCGCAAAGCAAATTGCACTCCTTGTCGTAAAGGTAAATCCTGCCGTAGGTGCTGTCAAGCGCATACATAAAGCCGTTTGAATCCACATCAAGGCTCACAAAGTTTAAAAGCCTGTAGCCCGAGCCGGTGGACTGATCGGCAACCTCGGTATCACCGAAATTGAAGGAATCCGTATCGGAATACTTTTCGGTTTGCTTAACCTTTAAAATATTCTTGCCCTTGGGGTTTAGGCACCTTATTTGACCTACCTGATTTGTGTCGGTCAAATCGGTGGTACCGGTTACGGTGTAGGCAAAATCGGCGCTGTCAAGACAAATATCCGTAAACTGATACGGTATTTTTTGAACCTGACCCTGAAGCTGCTCGTCTGTTGCGAAAAAATTGTTCCAAATGCTCTTAAGCGCTGTGGCAACATCCGCCGTTACGGTGTTTGAGCCGTAAAAGCCTTGAAAATCCCCCTCACGTGTAAAGCAAAGCGCACCGTAAACCGAGCCGCTGCTTATAACATACATAAAGCCTTTATTATCCACAACAACCTTGGTCGGTTGGTAGATGAAATCCTCGGGTATAAGAGTGGAGTCGGGCAATTCTCTGCATTCAAGCAGCCTGCCGTTCAAATCACCCATAAGTATTCGTGCGTTAAGGGTATCGGCAATGTAAATAATTCCGTCACCGTCAACAAACACACCGTTTGCTCCGAAAAAGTCGTAGCTGTTGTTTTCGTTATCAATAAATTCGGTAATGCTGTTCTTTAAATTAAGAGCACTGTCAAGCACAGTCAGCCTTGAAGTACCGCTCTCTACAATATATAAGTCGCCTTGCTCGGTGCAAAAAACGTCCGACGGCTTACTGAAATTATCATAGCCGAAGGCTTCACCGTGCAAAACCGTTTCAACATCATAAAGCGGCTTGGCGTACACCTGTGTTTTTTCGTTATATCCCAGCCAATACGAATAGCTTGCCGTGGCGGCATCCTGCGCCGGTTCCGCCGAAACGGTTCCCGAAAAAAATGCAGTCAGCACAAGGCCGAGAAGAACCGATATTGCTATTGTTTTTTTCAACCGTTCCACCAACCTTTACTTAATTCCCGAGGTAGTCATTGTTTCCACAATGCTGGACTGACTTACCAAATACACAGCAATGGGCGGTATCATAAGAAGCACCATTGCCGCCATTGCACTTCCCGAACGGGCAATACCGCCGTTGGTAATTGTGCTCATAACATTCGGCAAAAGCTTCAGCTCCTCGGTAAATATGGTACCCTGCGGTTGCAGCGACCATAAATCCCTGAAAGCAAACATAATGAGTGTCATCCACGCCGGCTTTGAATTCGGCATAACAATTCGCCAAAACATTTTCCATTCGCTTGCACCGTCTATATAAGCCGCCTCAAGCAGAGGATCGGGTATGCTGCTGTCCATATACTGCTTTATTAGGAACACCCCGAGCGAGGACGGCAGATACGGCAAAATATAAACCCAATATGTATCCACAATATTTATTTTCGACATTATAATGTACTGCGGAATGGCAAGTGTATACTGATTGTACAAAAGCGAAAACTGAACTATAAGAAAGAAAATTGCCAAGCCCTTAAATCTGCCCTTTGACATAACAAATGCCGCCATTGCAGCTATAACAACGTGCCCAAACGTTGTTATAACCGAAACAAATACACTGTTGAATATATACCTTGAAAGGGGCACCGAGAGGCTTGAAATTATGCTTGGCAATTGCAAATAGTTTTGCAGAGTGGGTCGGTTCACAAAAAACTTAGGCGGGAACTTGAGCAATTCGTCAAGTGGCTTAAACGAGGTGCAAACCGAATAAATCAACGGCAAAATCATAAACAGGCCCGCAAAAATCAAAAACAGATATATTACAAAGCTCACAAATTTCGACCTGCTGAACCTTTTGTAAGCCGGCTTTTTCTTTTTAAGAAAATTTATTTTAGCCAAAGCCACAGTCACTTTACCTCCCCACAGCATTTAAGATTTTACCTATCAACAAACGCGAAACCGCCATCAGTAAGAACAAGAAGAAGGACATTGCGCACGCAAGACCCATTTCATAACGCATTGTTCCCACGTCGATAAGGTGTGTTATAAGAGTTTCGGCAGAATAATTAACGCTCGGGAAGCCCGCAAGTGTCATACAAATCTGACCGACCGAAAATGAGGAGGAAATTTGCATAACGGCACTGAAAAGAAGAATGTTTTTCATATAAGGCAGTGTGATATACCACAGCTCATACCATCTGTTCTTAATGCCGTCAATCGCACCCGCCTCGTACAGCTCGGTATCCACATTTTGAAGACCGGCAATGTTTGAAAGGAAAGAAATGCCCATTCCCATCCACAGCTGCACCACAATTATTATCGGCATAACATACTCGGGAGTTTTAAGCCACTGCACGGGCTCCGTTATAAAGCCCAACGAAATCAAAAGACTGTTAATGTAACCGTAGCTGTCACCGCTGAAAAGCACCTGCCAAATAAAATACGCATTGCCCATAAGAGCGGGCGAATAGAACAGGAATGATAAAATACTTCTTGTAATGCCGTTAAATTCGTTTATAAACCAGGCAAGCACAAAGGCCAAAAAGAAGCTTATAGGGCCTGTTATAACAGCAAATATAAGAGTGTTTTTTAAGGCGGTTTTAAAAACGTCATCCTCAAAGAACATATAAATGTAATTGTTAATTCCGTTCCATTTTGCGCCTATCATTACATCGTAATCAAAGAAGCTGAGCACCATTGAGGCCAAAACGGGCAGCACGGTAAACACCGCAAACAGCACCAAAAAGGGCAAAAGCATAAGCTTCATTTGATACCCGCAAAAAATCGGTTTTTTGGAAGTATTGTGTTTGAGTCTTTTCATTAGTAAGCCACCTGTTCGGATTAATTAATACCGTACTGCTCCCGCTTACGGGTAATTTCGGTTTGTGCAACATCGTTCCACTTCATCAGCATATCCTTGGGGTTCTCACCTGCGTTGGTAACATTCCAAAATGCCTGATCCAACACACGCGATACATAATAGCCACCCGGCACCTCGGGTATTTCCTCAACCTTTTCCCACTGAGCCATTATGTTGTTAAGGGTTGATTTTTTCCAGGAATATTTATTCAGCGCCTCAACATTTGCGGTTGCCACTCTGGCCGAGGAACCCAAAATATTTTCAACCTCAAAGCCGTAGCGGTACTGCACATCGGCCGAGGTCCACCACTTAATAAATTCCCACGAAGCCTCCTTATGCTCCGAGTCCGAAAGTATTACGGCGCCCGTGCCGCCGCCCGTTGTGACATTTCTCAAGGTCCCGTCCTCCGTCACAACACCGGGCAGCTCATACATTTCCCAATAATCGGCAATTTCCGGTGCCGCAGCAGTAAGTGTTGCATAGGTTGTGTAGCTTTGTACTGCCATCGGCATAAGACCGAGCCTAAAGCGGTTAAAGAAATCATAGGTTTTGGGAAGACCGTATTTCGTATAAAAATTTGTCCACTGAGTAAAGGTATCTATTGATACATCCGAAAGCAAGTTTATTTCGGAACGGTCATCATTGTAAAGCGAGCCGCCGTTTTGTATTAAGAGTGTGGGATAAATGCTTAAAGCTCCCACTCCGAAATTCACCTGCGTCATTTCGGCAATTTGAGTGTACGGCAAACCGACCTGCATATTCTGTCTGAGCAGCAGCACAGCGGTATCGGTAAATTCGTTCCAGGTTTTGGGAACGGCGAGTCCCAATTCCTCGAATATATCGGTTCGTACAAACATCATAAAGAAAGTTTGGGTATCGGGTAAAGCGTAAACACCGTTCTCGAATTTATAGCAATCCGAGGCAGTGGGCATAAAGCACGAGGCAACCTCATTATAATCGTCAAACTGTGATAAATCATAAAGTGCATCACGCATTGCAAGATTCACCGGCTCCGAGCGGGAAAGGTGGAGCTGCAAATCGGGACCGTTGCCCGACAATGCCGCGTGTGTTAAAGTGGCGTTTGTAATTTTAATTTCAACGTCTATATCGTGTTTAACAGAAAAATCACTTTGAATTAAATATTTTAACACCTTTGTCTGATCGCGACCCCAATTAACCCAAAGAGTTATTTTTTCGCGACCCTTTGAAGCGCCCGTGCCGTAATCATCCGAAAAAGAAAGCACAAAGCGCTTTACAGAAAAGGCAAATCTTTCAAGCAAGCCCGCTTTAACGTTTTTAAAGCCGTTGCCGTAATATATTCTGTCAATATCAAGCGGCATTGACTTAAGCTCCATAAGCATTGAACTGAGACTTGCGTAATTGTCGTAATACTGCGTGAGGTAGCGGTGAGCGGTATACTTATTATTGAGCATAAGCCTTATAACATTTATCATTGCGTTAACGGTTGAAACAGAGGAAACCGAATCACTGCCGAATATTGCGGTGAGGGTTTCATTAACGCCGTTCAGCCTGTCAATATAATCACCGAGCGAAGCTTCAAAGCCGACTATTCTGTCAAACAAATTGTAATCACGGTTTGCATCCGGTGTGTCACCGGTAATCATAATTATACTGCGATAAAGCGCCGCCAAGTCATAGGTTATCTCGTCAAGCACATCACACA
This sequence comes from uncultured Ruminococcus sp., assembly GCA_964555975.1. Lineage (GTDB taxonomy): Bacteria > Bacillota > Clostridia > Oscillospirales > Acutalibacteraceae > UBA737. Next base: position 10,545 of record CAZKUO010000011.1, read on the forward strand.
CAGGTGAAAGCTCACCTAAGGTAACCGCAAGACTTAATTTGTGTGTGCCCTTTGTAAGATAGAACAGATAAGGTTCACCGTTTTCATCGGCAAGCTCAATAAACCTCCAATTTAACGCGTAAGGAAATTCCACAGCGGCAGCCTCCGCAAAGGGAACGGTGCCGTCGATTTTAAGCTCACGGTAAAACGTGGTGTTAAGGGTGTAACTTTGGCGGTAATTCACACCGAGTGAATAAAGCCCGTCCTCCGGGGCTGTGATTTCCCACTCGATAGTATCGCCGGGTTGGCTCCAATTGCTCCCGCCTATATAATTCACCTTATCGGTTGCCGCACTGTGCGGATTTACATTTGCGCTTGAATTATCGCTGAGCTGTGTAAAATTGTAAGAGGATTTTAAACCGGCATTTTCCGCTTCAAGAATTTTGCAGCCGTCCAATCGTTTGGCATCTGAATATTTTGCGGCATACTCGGAATAAGTAATCGGATTTTCCGGAGGGCAAAGGTGAACGCCCGAAATCAAGAAAGCCTCGCCGCTGTTGATGATTTCAAGAGAGTGCCTGCCCGACTCAAGATATACCGTAAGGTACTCGGTATTATTTTCGTTCTTAACGGTATACTCATACTCGCCGTATTTTTGAGAAATTTCCTTTGAAATTTCGTTACCGTTGCTGTCTGTGCGTATGTCACCTACATCCTCAAAAACGCGTGGTATTGTTATATGTTCAAAATCAGAGTACGGAAAAGCACCGTTGAATTTTAAAGCAATCGAAAGCGGCTCACTCCCACCTTCAATTGTTATGTAAGAAAGCTTCACAGTATAAAGTGCACTTTCCGCTATATTAAAATCGACGTTGACGGTTTCATCCTCACCCAGCGTAAGCCTTTCGGAAATTTCCGCAGCCGCGGTTACTGTGGCAAAGCTCACATTTCGGTATTGTTCGGCATAAGCTGTATAATCAACCTCATCGGCACTGTCGCCCGTTGGCTCGGCATTTACATAAAACGCCGAATTCACCGTAGTCACCAAAAGTGTTATCACCGTAAGCAGGCTTAAAAAACGTTTTTTCGACACAACAATTACCTCCGAATAACTTTTGCACAAAAAAAATATCAAAATTGTAAAAAAAGGTTGTATTTTTAAATTAATTTGGACTTGTTTTTTCATATAAACAAAACAAAGCCACTATCTTCCGTAATTATTATACAAAACATCTACAGTTACAGCAATATGAAAATTAAACGTATTTGTACTATTCGCCAAAATTTCCTTACTTTTCCTTGTAAAAAAAAGGGTGTTTTGCCTCAAGTGCAAAACACCTTTTTTATTACTGTTTAAATCATTTATCTGTTTTCGTTTTTTAATTTTTCAAGCTCGGTATTCATAACAGCGTGTATTCTGTCGCCAAGCTCTGACGTTGTCATATCCTTATAAAGCTCAAAGGGTATAACCTCTGCCACGTGCACCCGAACCTCGGTGCGGTGAATAAAAAGCCTTTTTGGCACGGCGCGCGTGTTGTTGATAACGCAAACTACTATAGGAGCCTCGGCGCGGTAGCCGATTTTAAAGGAGCCGTTTCTGAAGGGGAGCAGCTCACAGCTTTTGCTTGTATACCCCTCGGGAAAAAGGCCTACGGAAGCCTTGCCGGACTTCAGCATACGCGCCGCCTCAATTATTGTTTTGGCCGCGGCGCGGTCGTTTTCACGGTCTATTGGCAGGCAATTAAGCCTGTGCATAGCCTTTGCTATAAACGGCATTTCGGTGTAAATATCCTTTTTCCCTATAAAACCCAAATCGGCATTCGGAAAAACCGACATAAGCATAACGGGATCCAAATCGTGCTGATGATTGCAAACAAAAAGCATTCTTGCTTTATCGGGCACGGCATCGGTTCCCGTAGCATTTACGCTTACGCGTGTAAGCTTTAAAAGCAAGGGAATTGTAAGGTTTGCAAGCAGGCGAAACGCCGCAGTACCGCGCGGCGGCTTTTTAACATTTGTTGCCGCTATCACGGAAGCTGTAACCAAAGCGTGCAAAAGCAAAAAGCCCAAGAAAAAAGCCACAAAAAGCAACGGTACCAGCCACAGTGAATATGACTGCCTTAAAATTTCAAAAAAATTATCAAGCAGGGGTATCAGCACGGCGCTTAAAATCAAATAAACGTAAAATATAGCAATCACCTAATTCTGTTTCCGCACAATGGCATATTCATCGTAAAAATCGTAATAAGGGCAATTAAAGGTTTGATAGGTTAAAAACCTTTGCATTTCGTCCTCATCCAAATTTATTTCGCAATACATACTGTCGCTCTCGTCATCGTAAGTATAATTGGCACAGGTTTCACACGCCGTCTTTTTCATTTTCCTTTTCACCCCGTAATGCGCCTATTCTTTCAAAAACAGCCTTGTAACGCCCGTTTTTCAGGTGCGGAAAGGCCTTTAAAATACGCTTGTGCACAAAGCTTTCACGCTCAAATTTAGCGATAAACTCACGCTTGCGCCTTTCGTATTCCGCCCGAAGTTCCTCAAGCCGCGGTTCGGCCTCGGTAACGGCGGCATCGCTCCGCTTTTTAACGGCGAGTGTGGTTTCGCTGATATTCTCACCTATTTTATCCGAAATTGCGCGCAAGGCTTTTTCGGCCTCAAGCATGGCCTTTAGGCGGCGCGGCAGGCTTGTGAGGCCTATTACCGTAATTACGGTATCTGCCGAAAATACCGCCAAAAGCACAATCAAAGCCGTTAATCCGACGGCGGTGGGTGTTTTGACTATAAGCGCATAAACCGCACGGTGCACTCCGCCCGTTATAAACGAAGCCGCAAGCCCCCACAGCAATGAAAACTTAAGGCAAACATAGCCCTTTATGTTAAAGGGCATATCGGAATAATCCCACCATTTATCGTTAAAGAATTTTTCGAGAATAAAGCCCGTAATAAATTCAAGTGCCGTTGTAAGCAAAGCGGAGCCCAAAAACAGCAAAGGAAAATTATGCCTGAAGCGCCAAAGGCAGGAGGCCACAATCAGCATACCGAAACCGTAAATTGGGCAAACAGGCCCGTTTAAAAAGCCGCGGTTCACAAATTTCCCTTTATCCACGGCGGCAAAAGCAACCTCGGCGCACCAGCCCAAGAAGGCATATATTAAAAATATCCACAATGCCTCGTAAATATTTTCAGGCATATAAATTCCCCCTATTCGGTCGGCTTTTTATCGTCCGGCTCTTTATCTGCGGGTTCGCTTCCCTGTTCTTCGGAGCTGCCGTCACCGCTTGAGCCATCCTCGGAGGAGGAGCCGTCGTCCTCTTGTTCATCATCATCAGTGATTTCGGGGGCCGATGGCACATCCGATGAATCCGAGATGACCGACGAAACAGTTTCATCGGGCTCCGGGGAGTCTGTATTTGAAGGCGTTTCTGTGGTGGGTGTTCCTGTGCCTGAAGGCGAAGTTGACGGCTTTACGGTGCTGCCGGTATACCAATCATTCTTTTCAACCCCGTTTGCCGCAATGTAATCCTCGGGCTTTATATCATCGTAAATAAAGGCGTGAATAAGCTTTGAAGCATAATTCAAATCGTAATAAACACAGGAGCCCACTCCCTTTATGCTTTTAGAAGCCATTTGATAGCTGAAATCGGGTATTCTGCTTTGCTCAAAGGCGGGAGACTGCAAAAGAATATTAAATGCAAGGCTTAAAATTTCCGAATAGGAAAGTGATGTTTCCGCACACGGAATAAGCGATTTTGCAAGCTTAATATACTGCGATTTGCCGAGTGTTATTGCTTTATTGAAAAGCTGCTCCATAACATAGCGCTGGCGGTCGGTTCTGCCGAAATCGTCGTTCACACCGTCAATATTTGCGGCGTGGCGTATTCTGGCATAGCCCACAGCCTGAATACCGTTAAGGTGCTGAAGACCCGCCTCCTTAACATAATACGGAGTGGCATCAATCCCCTTATGTGCACAAATTTCCGCTATACAACCGTTAAGACCCCAATTTACCTGATTACCGTTTTCATAGCCGTAAACATCAAGCTCACCCTTTGAAAGCTCAACATCAATTCCGCCGACCGCTTCGATTATATCCGACATACCGTAAAAGTTCACGGTGGCATATTCCGAAATATCAAGCTTGAAAATTGTGTTAAGGGTTTTAATGGCAAGCTCGGGTCCGCCCTTTGAATAAGCGAAGTTGATTTTGTTATAGGTGGTCTTGCCGTTGTAGGTTATGGGTACTAGGGTATCCCGCATTACCGACATAATTTTAACCTTTTTAGTCTCGGTGTTAAGGCTCATTATCATTATACTGTCCGAAAGACCGGAAAAAGAATTGGGGTCACGGGTATCTACGCCGAAAAGCGCAACATTTACGATTTTTTCGTTTATAACCGTTTCAAAGCCCAAATCCTCGGGTTTACTTGTAATTCCGTTATAATTGTAATCGAACATTATTCTCAGGGCACCTACGGCCACCGCCAGCACAAGCACAAGCGAGGTAGCGGAAATAAGAGCCGCCTTTTGCCAAATCTTACGCCTCCGCCACCAGCGTGTAAAGGCGTTTCCGCGCTTTTTGGGTGCAAAATGCTTTCCGTGCTTTTTGCTGCTGCTCATAATATCTTCAAATTCCTTATTATTATTTGAGGATGAGGAAAAAATATCATCCCCCGCAAATTCAAAAAAATCTCTTTTATCTTCCATTTTAATCACCTACTTATACAAGCGCCTTATATATCTCACTTTTTCTGTATCCGGTAAGCTCGGCCGCCTCACGTGCCGCAGCCGAGGTTGAAAGCCCCTCCGCCTGTAGCCTTTCGGCTGTTTTTACTGCCTCCTCAAGGGTATATTCAACGGCATCTTCCTCACCTTTGCCCTCGATTATCAAAACAAATTCCCCGCGCGGCGTGTTGCTTTCGTAGAATTTTGCCGCCTCAGAAAGGGTTGTGCCGTTTACCGTTTCGTGAAGCTTCGTAAGCTCACGCACAATTGATATTTTTCTGTCCCCCAGCACCTCAAGCATATCCTTTAAGGTTGAAAGGAGCTTGTGCGGTGCCTCGTAAAAAATCATGGTACGCTTTTCGTTTTTAATTTCGTTTAAATGCTTTTTTCGGCTGATTTTATTAACCGATAAAAAGCCCTCAAAGCAAAAACGGCCGCTTTCCATTCCGGAAATGCTGAGTGCCGTTACAAGGGCACTCGGCCCCGGCACCGATTCAACCGCTATACCGGCCATATGCGCCTGACGCACCAAATCCTCACCCGGGTCTGAAATTGCGGGCATTCCCGCATCCGACACAAGCGCGCAGGTCTCGCCGGCAAGCATACGCTCGATTATTAAATTTCCCTTACTGCTTTTATTATGCTCATAATAAGAAAGCATTTCTTTTTTTATTCCGAATTTATTTAAAAGCTTTAGGGTCACGCGGGTATCCTCGGCGGCTATAAAATCAACCTCACCGAGTATTCTCACGGCCCTTGGGCTTAAATCCTCCAAATTCCCGATCGGCGTACCGACAACATAAAGCCTACCGTTCATTGTTATTTTGAATATGCCTCCCTTTTATACGGCCCGTAAATTTTCAGCATTTCGGGTGAGTATTCGCCGTTTTCGTAAACATAAAGCGTGGGTTCAAGCTTAAGACCCACATTGCCGCACTTGCGTCCCTCAACAAGCACAAGCCACGGCTCCTTACCTTTTTCGGCGCAAACGGTCCTAAGCCGCTTCGGTTCAAGCTTGTATTCGCTCATAAGCCGCATAAGCTCTGCCAGCCTTTCGGGTCTGTGGCACATACACAGCCTGCCCGAGGTTTGCAAAAGCCGTGCCGAAACGGCAATAATATCCCGCAGGGTGCAGGCAATTTCATGCCGTGCCACAGCCGCGGCCGCGCTTTTGCTTTTAAGCCCCGCGCCGTTTGCCTTGTAGGGCGGATTGCAGGTAACAAGTGTTTGCCGCCCGAATTCGATTTTCCCGCGCAGCGCATTTAAATCGGAATTGATTGCCGTAAAGCCCGAAAGCCCATTTTCACGTGCGGTGCGTTCGGCAAGAAGGCAGGCCTCCTCACTTATATCCACACCGACTGCGCTGAGTGACGGAATATCCCTAAGCATTAAAAACGGGATTATGCCGCAGCCTGTGCCTAAATCGGTAAGCCTGTCCTTAACCCTCGGACGTGCAAAATCAGCAAGCAAAACCGCATCGGTTCCGAAAGCGTGATTCGTAGAAACATTTATGAAAAAGCCGTTGCCGAGCGGCTCCCTGTGAATTAAGCTCTCGTCCATTTAACGCCCTGCGGAGTATCCTCAAGCACAATACCCATAGCCTTTAATTTGTCCCTTATTTCATCGGCCGTTTTAAAATCCTTTGCACGGCGCGCCTCTGTTCGCTGTTCAATAAGCTTTTCAATCTCGCTGTCAAGAGCCTCGGTTTTGCGGTTGTAAACAAGGCCCAAAACTTCTGTGAGCTCATCAAACGCCCCGGCACAGGCTTCAAGTGCGGTCTTCCCCGCACCCGAGGCTATTGCGGCATTTATATCGCGCACAAGCATAAACACAGCCGCCAGTGCATCCGCCGTATTGAGGTCATCCTCCATAGCTTCAATAAATTCCGTGCGGTGTGCCTCAATAAAGGCCGGCACCTCGCCGCCCTCCACGGCATTTTTAAGTGCAAAATCAATGTTATCGCGGCAGGTATAAAGCCTTTCAAGCGAATTTTTTGCCTGCTCTATCACCTCATAGGAATAGTTTATGGGGCTTCTGTACTGGCAGGAAAGCATCATATAGCGTATCGGCTCATAGCCGTATTTTTCGGCAACATCACGCACGGTAAAGAAATTACCGAGTGATTTAGACATCTTATGGTTGTCCACATTTATAAAGCCGTTGTGCATCCAATAATGCGCAAGCTCACAGCCGTTTGCCGCTTCGCTTTGTGCTATTTCATTTTCGTGATGCGGGAAAATAAGGTCAAGCCCGCCGCAGTGAATATCTATGGTTTTACCGAGGTATCTGCCTGCCATTGCCGAGCATTCTATATGCCAACCCGGGCGGCCGTCACCCCAAGGCGAAGCCCAATAGGGCTCACCCGGCTTTGCACCCTTCCACAGGCAAAAGTCCATAGGATCCTCTTTAATTTCGGCAACATCAATTCGTGCACCGGCCTCTAGCTCCTCAAGCGGCTGGTGCGAAAGCTTGCCGTAGCCCGCAAATTTCTTTGCGCGGTAGTAAACATCCCCACCCGATTCATAAGCATAGCCTTTTTCAATCAGCTTTGAGATTATACCCTGAATTGCCTCAATATTTTCGGTGGCACGCGGGTGGTATGTGGCCTCCCTAATGTTAAGCCCCTCGGCATCGGTTTTAAATTCCGCTATGTAGCGTTCCGCAATTTCGGGAACGGTGGAATTTTCTTCATTTGCACGCCTTATAAGCTTATCGTCAATATCCGTAAAATTCTGAACAAAGGTAACCTTGTTACCGCGCCATTCAAGATAACGGCGTAAAACATCAAAAACGCAAAGCGGGCGCGCGTTGCCTATATGAATATAGTTGTAAACCGTGGGTCCGCAGGCATAAATTTTAACCTCACCCTCGGTTATGGGCTTAAATTCATCCTTGCTTCTTGTAAGTGTGTTGAATATCTTCATTTATATCACTCCGCTCAGCTTATTAACAGTATTTTCAAGCTCCTCAATTCGCTTTTCAAGAGCCTCGGTTTTAATTTTAAAGGGGTCGGGCACGTGCACCTGGTCAAGACAGGCACTTGCAACCTTTTTACCGTCCTGACGGACTATTCTTGCGGGCACACCCACAACCGTGCAGTTAGGCGGCACTTCTTCAAGCACAACGGCACCCGCCGCTATGCGTGAATTATCACCTATTTTAAAGGGGCCCAAAACCTTAGCGCCCGCGCTTATCATAACATTGTTGCCGATAGTCGGGTGGCGCTTGCCCGTGTCCTTACCGGTGCCGCCCAGGGTCACACCTTGGTAAATCAGCACATCGTCACCTATTTCGGCGGTTTCACCTATAACAATCCCCGTGCCGTGGTCTATAACCAATCTTCTGCCTATTGTGGCACCGGGGTGAATTTCTATTCCGGTTTTCCTTGCCGCACGTTGTGATACATACCGTGCCAAAAAGGGTAAACCGTGAGTGTAATAAAAATGTGCCCTTCGGTGCATTCTTATTGCCTTCACCCCCGGGTACAGAAGCAGTATTTCAAGAAAGCTGCGCGCGGCGGGATCTCTGTCCTTAACCGCCTGCACATCCTCCCGTATTCTCTCAAACAAACAAATTCCCCCTATTTGGTGGGATCTATATATCCCTTGCTGTCAAGCAGATAAATGATACCCGATATAATACATAATACGGCGGATATCCAGAAAAGTATACTGATAATTATATCACAGCCGGTAACAAACGCCGCATTGCCGACCCTGAAATCAATTATAAGCGCATACGCCGCAAGCGCAAATATTATTCCCACCATTTGGCTTACGGTCTTGCACTTGCCCCAAATGTTGGCCGCAATAACCCTGCCCCCGCTTGAAACAACCACAAGCCGCAGCGAGGAAACCAAAAATTCCCTGAAAAGCACTATAAAGGCAATCCAGGTAACCTGCCAGCCAATGTTCATTTTAATAAAACCCAAAAATGCGGCGGTTGTAAGCATTTTATCGGCCAGGGGGTCCAAAAACTTTCCGAAATCGGTTACAAGCCCGTATTTTCGCGCCATTTTACCGTCAATCATATCGGTAAGCGAGGCGGCAATAAACAGCACCAAGGCTACCGTGTAATGATAGGGAAAATCTATCATTAATGCCGCCATAAAAAACGGCGTTGCTATTATTCTGCCTATTGTAAGCTTATTAGGTGTATTCATTCTTCAAGCTCTCCCAACAAATCGTAATCCAAGGTATCGTTAATTCTCACATTTACAAATTCGCCTATAACCAGCGGACGTGTTGACATAAAGAATATTTTGCCGTCCACCTCTGGTGCATCGGCGGGGGTTCTGCCGTAATAGCACTTTATGTAATCGTCCCACCCCTCAATAAGCACCTCGGTTACACTGCCGATTTTTTCGGCATTCTTTTCGGCCGAAATTGTAAGCTGTGCTTCCATTATGTTTTCCATTCTGTCCTGCTTTGTCTGCTCATCAACCTGATCGGGGAAAAGTGCCGCCGGAGTATCCTCCTCGGCGGAGTAGGTAAAGCAGCCGAGCCTTTCAAAGCGCTTTTCCTTAACAAATTCGGCAAGCTCGCAGAACTGCTCCTCGGTCTCCCCGGGGAAGCCGGTTATAAGGGTTGTTCTTATTGTAATCCCCGGCACACGACACCTGATTTTATCAATAAGCGCAGAAAGACCGCTGTAATCGCCCCGCCTGTTCATACGCTTTAAAATATCGGCATTAACGTGCTGAAGCGGTATGTCAAGATATTTCACAAGCTTGGACTCTGTGGCAAGAGTGTCAAGCAGCTCATCGGTTATCCTGTCGGGATAGGTGTAAAGCGTTCTTATCCAGTGAAGCCCCTCAATTTTGCAAAGTCGGCGCAAAAGCTCGGGTAGCATGGGCTTGCCGTAAATATCCTCACCGTAGGCCGTTGTGTCCTGTGCAACAACGGTGAGCTCACGCACGCCGTTTAATGCCAATTTTTCCGCCTCGCTCACACATTCCTCAATTGTGCGGCTGCGCATTCTGCCGCGTATCATGGGTATTGCGCAGTAGGTACAGCAGTTATCGCACCCGTCCCCTATTTTAAGGTAGGTGCTGAACGGGTAGCCGCCCAAAATTCTGTCACCGTTTAAATCAAGTGCGGTCTTTTCGGCATATCTGTTATGTGCAGAGCCCTCAAGTGCCTCCTTCACAATGTCGGCAATATCGCCGTCGGCACCTATGCCCACGCACACGTCCACCTCGGGTATTTCCTCGGTAACGTCATCTCTGTAGCGCTCGGCCAGGCAGCCCGTGACTATAAGTGCCCTGCATTTGCCCTCTTTTTTATAACGGGCAGCCTCCAAAATATTTTCAATTGCCTCCTGCTTGGCCGCCTCTATAAATCCGCAGGTGTTTATTATTATGGCCTCCGCCTCTGCCTCGGGCGCACCGATTTCAAAGCCGGCATCCGCAAGAATTTTAAGCATTTTTTCGGCATCTACCTGATTTTTCGGGCAGCCGAGAGATACCATACTGATTTTAGACATTAATTACTCCTCGCTGTATTCAAGCTCATCATTGTATTTTTTCAAAACCGCCCTTATTGCGGAAAATGAAAAGCCGCGCCGCGCAAGAGCGGCATAAACCTTTTCGGTGCCGCCGTCTTCGCAAAGGCGGCGGGCATATTTCTTTTCAATAACCGCCGAAATGCGGGCTTCCTCATCATCGGGCGTGGCAAGCGAAACCTCCCGCGCCAAATCACCCGAAATTCCCTTTTCATAGAGCCTGCGCACAGTCTCGCGGGGGGAAATTCCGTTTTCCCTGCAACGCTCGGCAAAGCGCTCGGCAAAGCGGCGGTCATTTAAAAGCTCCACTTCTGTAAGCCTTGCCACAACCTCTGCCGCCGTTTTTTCCTCAAAGCCCGCGGTGCACAGCTTTTTGTAAATTTCCTTTTGGGTTCTGTCGGCACGGTCAAGGTACCAAAGCGCACGCTCCCGCGCACGTCGATATTCCGAGGCGTGGCGAAGCCGCTCAAGCTGCTCTGCCGAAATATCAATGCCCGCGGTTAAGCCGTTTTCAAGGCAGCTTTCGGTATCAAGCAATACCCTTTCGCCGTTATCAAGGCAGAGGGCGGTTAAATGCTTTTTCTGCTTTTCAAGCGATAAAATTAACATTAATCGTCTACCGCTATATCAATATCCACCGCTCTGTGCGGACGTATGCTTTCGGGTGCCGTGGGCTGTATAACCTCATCGCCGTAGGCTTCTTCCTCATCATCGGCCGCCAACCCGTTCCCCAGGGTTTTTGCGGCGGCAAAAATTTTATCCTCAATTTCACGTGCAAGCTCGGCATTATCCTCAAGCAGCTTTTTCACCGCATCTCTGCCCTGACCTAAGCGTGTCTCACCGTAGTAGAACCATGCACCCGACTTTTTAAGCACATTAAGCTCAACGCCCACATCAACAAGCTCTCCCGAATGTGAAATTCCCGTGCCGTACATAATATCGAACTCGGCCGTTTTAAAGGGCGGGGCTACTTTATTTTTAACTATTTTGCACTTGGTGTGATTGCCTATAACATCACTGCCGTTTTTAATCTGCTCGCCCTTGCGCACATCAATTCTCACACTCGAATAAAATTTCAGTGCACGTCCGCCGGTTGTGACCTCGGGATTACCGTAAATCACGCCCACCTTTTCACGAAGCTGATTTATGAATATAGCAGCACAATCGGTTTTTGAAATAGCACCCGTAAGCTTGCGAAGTGCCTGAGACATAAGGCGTGCAAGCTGGCCTACGTGGCTGTCACCCATTTCGCCCTCGATTTCCGCCTTGGTTACAAGGGCCGCAACCGAGTCTATAACTATAATATCAATCGCACCCGAGCGCACAAGTGCCTCGGCAATTTCAAGTGCCTGCTCACCGGAATCGGGCTGTGAAACCAAAAGGCTGTCAATATCAACACCCAATTGCTTTGCATAAACAGGGTCAAGCGCGTGCTCCACGTCAATAAATGCCGCAGTGCCGCCCGCCTTTTGTGCCTCGGCAACGCAGTGAAGCGCAACGGTGGTTTTACCGGAGGATTCCGGGCCGTAAATTTCTATTATTCTTCCCTTGGGTATACCGCCTATTCCGAGAGCCAAATCAAGCGTGAGTGAGCCTGTGTGTATTGCGCCCACGTTCATTGTAACATTTTCGCCAAGACGCATAACCGCACCCTTGCCGAAGGTTCTTTCAATTTGCTCCATTGCGGTTTTAAGGGCCTTTTCCTTGCCCTCCGCCTCGGTCACCTTAACGGGCGACTGCACCTTTGCGTTAGTTTTCTGTGCCATTTTCTATTCCTCCCTTAATCCTTTAAAGCCGTATACCGCACGTTCTATCGAAGCGGCATCTCTTTTTGCCGTTATTCCCTCAAAACCGGCTGCGGCCATTATTTGCTTTACCGCCTCTGCCTGTGAGGCTCCCACCTCAAAAACAAGCATTCCGCCCGGTGTTAAGCTGTTCTTGTAGCCTTCTGTTATTGTGCGGTAAAAATCAAGTCCGTCCTCTCCGCCGTTAAGTGCCGTTTCGGGCTCGTAATGCACCTCGGGCGATACGGTATTCATCTCACCGGGTGCAATATAAGGCGGATTTGAGACTATCAGGTCATAGCTTTCCTCGGCGGCAACCCGTTCACACACATTCCCTATTACAAGCCTTGTATTTTCGGTGCCGTGGCGCTTAATGCTTCTTTCGGCATAGCGCGCCGCCTCGGGGTATCTTTCAACCATTGTAACGCAGGCATTTTTTCGCTCGGCCGCAAGTGTTATTCCTATACAGCCGCTCCCCGCACACAGGTCAAGCACCTTTACCGGCTTTTCGGCGGAAATGCTCTCAAGGCACACATCAACCACCGTCTCGGTATCGGCACGGGGAATAAGCACACCTGGGCCAACATAAAAGCTTCTGCCGTAAAACGACCACTCGCCGAAAATGTACTGAAGCGGATACCTTACGGCACGCTGCTTAATTATTGCGGTTAAATTGTTTTCGCGGTATTCCCCGAGCTCCTTTGTGTAGTTCATCAGTATTTCCGAGCTTGACATTGCGGTAATATGCTTGATTATCTGCTTTGCTTCAAAAACATAATCTTCAATTCCCGCCGCTTCAAGCTCCTTTTTTGTCTTGTTGTAGGCCTCAAAAATATTCATTCGTCGGTTTCCTCCGCGGGGCTGCCGTCGCTTTCGGCCTCTGTAGGTCTTTCAACATCGGGCACGGCGGGCTCGCAGGCCTTTAATGCGGCAATTGCCACCTCAATCATACCGTCATCCGGCTCCTTTGTGGTAATGCGCTGAAGCCACAGCCCCGGTGCCGATATTATGCGCGTAAGCAAATTATCATATCTTCCGCAAAGCTTCAAAACCTCAAAGCCGACACCGCAAACAATGGGTATCAGCAAAATTTTAACCGCAACCCACGCCCAGGCAAGATTGTAAACCTTTGGGAAAATCAACTGCACCAGCGTGGAAAAAATAATGCTTACCAGTATCATAAGTATCATAAAGGAGGTGCCGCACCTTGGGTGAAAGCGGCGTTGCTTGCGGACGTTTTCCACATTGAGCGGCAAACCGCTTTCGTAACAGAAAATTGTTTTATGTTCGGCACCGTGGTACATAAATACACGCTTAATATCCTTCATAAGGGATACCGCCCAAACATACACCACAAATATTGCAAGTTTTATTATTTGCTCAATGCTTGACCTTACCACCGGGCTGAAATCGGTTTTGAAAGCTAAGCGCAGGCCCGCAACCGCAAGGCGCGGTAACAGCATAAACAGCACTATTGCCAGAGCAACCCCCAAAATCGAGGCCACGGCCATTATAATTCCGAGCAGAGGACCCTCACTCTTTGCTTCGCTCTTATTTTCTTCTTCAAGGTCGGTAAAGCCCGATTTTTCTGCCGAAAGCATCATTGCCTTGTAGCCCTGCACCATTGACTCAGCAAAGCCCGCAATTCCACGCAAAACAGGCACACGCAAAATCGGCACACGCTCCCTTATGCTCTTTCCGTTCATATAGGTAATATCAATGCTTTTATCAGGGCAACGCACCGCCAATGCGGTTTTTTCGGGGCTTTTCATCATAATCCCCTCTATAAGTGCCTGACCGCCTATTGAAGTATATTTAGCCATCTGCTTCTTCCTTTCCGGGCTCGTTTACATCCTCTGTTTCCTGCTGCTCCTGCTCGTAAAGCGGCAGCACTATTGTAACGGCTGTACCCACGCCCTCAGTGCTTTCAAGAAACAAGAGTCCCTTATGCTGTTTAATTATTTCGTCTGCCACGGCAAGCCCTATGCCCGAGCCGCGAACCGTTTTGTTGGCCTTGTAAAACTTTTCCTTAACGCGGTCAATATCCTGCGCGGGTATTCCCACGCCCGTATCCTTAACGGTTATTCTTGCACAGCCCTCAAGCACGGATTGGTCAACAAGCACCTGTCCGCCCTTTTCTGTGTATTTCACCGCATTGTCAATAATATTTATAAACACCTGCTTCAGCCTGTTTGGGTCACCCGAAATATATGTATCCTCCGCGGGGCGGGTGAAAATCAGCTCTATTCCCTGCTGGCGCGCAAGCTCCATATACATATCAACAGATTCCGAAAGTATTTCGGAAGCGTCCACCTTCTCGGCCGCAACCGAAAGTCGGCCGGTTTCCATTCGGGAAAAATCAAGCAACTCTTCCACAAGGCTTGAGAGCCTGTCGGCCTCGCTCAACACCACATCCAGCCCGCGGCTTACAAACGCATCGTCGGTTCCGAGTGACATTTTCGCCGTTTCGCCCCAACCGCGTATTGCAGTCAAGGGTGTGCGCAATTCATGAGAAACAGACGATATAAAGTCATTTTTAAGATTTTCGGCCTCGGTAAGCTCGGCGGCCATATAATTTATTGTGTCGCACAGCTCGCCTATTTCATCGTTTGATTTTATTTCTATACGTGAATTGAAATCACCCATTGCGATTTTTCGCGCTATGTTGCTTACATCCCTTATGGGCCGCACAATGGAGCCGATAAAAAACAACCCCGAGAACGCACAAAAGCCCAAAACCGCAAGCGAAACGAGTGCAAGCGTAAATATAAGCCATGCAAGCCTTTTATTTGCGTTTTCAAGCGAGGTTATCCAGCGGTAGGCCCCCATTTGCCTGCCTGTGGAATCATATATAACCGTGGTTGAGGCAAGCAGCCTCTCGCCCGAGGTGGATTTTATTTTTGCCGTGTATGTGCCGCCGTTTTTCGCGGCCGCTTCGTAATCGGTCATTACCTGCCCGTCAGGCTGAAAGCCCGTGGTGGAAACAATAACACTGCCGTAGCTGTCAAACACCTGAACCTCAAGCTTGTTTTTATAGGCAAAGCCGCCGGCAAGTGAAATGGCATTTTCCCTAAAGGCCGAGCGTGAGGATTTTGAAAGCGAATTAAATTCATAGGTAAGGTCACCCGCAAGGGTTTCTATTCTTTCGGTATAAATATTGCCGAAAACCACCGAAACCGATATTACCGCCGTGCACACCACAAGGGCGACTATTAAAAAGATGTTGAAAAACCACCTTACGGCAATGCTTTTGAATTTAATATCAAGCTGCAAAAAGCTCACCTGCCCTTACGTTAATTTTTTAAGTCCGAACCCGATTTGCCGGTCTTGCTTAAAATCAGTGGGTGTTCCACTTGTATCCCATACCCCAAACCGTAACCAAATGCTGCGGCTGTGATGGGTCATCCTCCACCTTCATACGAAGTCTTCTTATATTAACATCAACAATTTTTTCTTCCCCGAAATAGTTTGAGCCCCAAACCTTTTCGAGTATATCCGTTCGGTCAAGTGCGGTATCGGGATTATTAAAGAAATACTCTATCATTTGAAATTCAACCTGCGTAAGCTCAATGTTTACGCCGTTTTTAAGCAGGGTTCTTCTGCGCAAATTAAGCACAAATTCCCCGAGTGTTATATCATCCGTAGGCTGAACCGCCTTAACCGAATGCATTTCCACACGCCTGTAAAGCGAATCCACCCTTGCCAAAAGCTCTGTAGGGCTGAACGGCTTGGTTATGTAATCATCGGCGCCTATCATCAAGCCGCTGATTTTATCCATTTCCTGTGTTCTTGCGGTAAGCATTATTATTCCGAGTGTTTCACTGCGCGCACGCAGCTCCTTGCAAAGCGCAAAGCCGTCCATTCCCGGCATTGAAATATCAAGCAGGGCAATATCAAAGCCCTCGGCATCACTGTCGTAAATTTCAAGCGCTTCCTCACCTGAGCCTGCTTCAACCACGGTGTAGCCTACCCGACGCAAATTTATGGCCTCAAATTCACGTATGGCAGCCTCATCCTCAACTATCATTATTCGTTTCATAGCTTCACACTACCTTTTTTACACTTACTTAAGAGAGCGAGGTCAGCTTAAAGCCCTCACGCACCGTTTCCGCATTTATTCCGTAATCGGCGGCACCGCCGGCTATTGCACACAAATAGGTGTTCACCTCGTCATGTGCAAGCTCTGTAAAGCCCTGTGCCCCGTAGCCGCCGTCCCAATCGGCGGTTTTAACCGTTTTAAGTGTTAAAATCAGCTCACCCGTGCTTTCGGTCTCGGCATTGTAAGCATAAATTTTCCACGCGCGGCTTTCGGTTTCCTTTTGCACGGCAAGCCTGCCCATAAGCTTTGCGGGTATAACGTAATACCAACCGTCGGTTTGGTTCATAAGGGCACAAAGCTGTGCGGTAAGCACCTCACCGTTATATGAGCACCACTCGGTTAAATACTGCTTTTCCTCTGTTTTTTCTCCGTACAGCGGAACCTCAAGCTGAACGGGTATTTCAATAATTCCGTCTCCGTTAATATCGCTCACCGTAAGGGAGGATGCGCGAAGAGTTGCGGCGGTATCTCCGCTTTCGGAATTAAAAAGCGGATTCACAAGCTTTTCCTTTTCGGCAAAAAGCACCTCGGTTACAGCGCCCACGCCCTTAGTTTCATCAATGTAAACCGCAGGCCTGCCTGAGGATAAATGACCTAAAATCGGCTCATTTGCACTTTTAACGGTGCGATCAAGCTCAACAGACGAAAGCGCAGTATTTCCGCCGTCGTTCAGCCTGTAAAGGGTTGCGGTGTTGGGCTTTCCGTCATTATTGAGCAAAACAATCATTATTTCGTTAAGCCCGTCCTCATCCAAATCACAGCAGAGGAAATGAGTGTATCTTTCAAGCATACGCCGTTCAAGCTCGCCGTTTTTAAAGCTGTAAACCGCCATTTGCATTTCGCTTGCACCGTAAATTTCCCAGCCTACAAGTATTTCTGCAATACCGTCACCGTCAAGATCGCAAAATTCAACACGGTCAACATCCGCCGCAACAATTTTTTGCTTTGCCGCAGAGTGCCATTTACCGTTTTCCGAGCAAATTACATTTAAGCACATAACCGAGGTGCCTTCCTCTGTTATGCAGTAAAAGGCGAAGGCCTCCATAAGGCCGTCGCCGTTAATATCATTCTGTATCACCGCTGAGCGGTAATTCCCCTTTGAGGGGTATTTAAGGGTGTAATCACCGTCGGCGGATTTTGCAATCGCTTCGGCAATCGGGGCCATATCTCCCGTAAGCTCGGGCGGGCTTAAAAGCTCGGCCGTATCTGCCGTGAAAAAACGGCAGCCGCAAAGCGAAACGCAAAGCAGTAGCGAAAGCCCCGCCGCAAGCGCTCTTTTAAGCATCATACACGCCTCACCCTTTCATTAATCACACTGAAATTATAACATAAGGTAACAAAAAAATAAAGACAATTTGTTAAATCTTAAACTATTTTAAATTAATCCTCCGCACCCGCTTCATCTTCTCTGCGGCGGCGGAAGCGCGAAAGCTGCTTCACCTCATCACGGTGTATCTTAAACGGGAGCGCGTCGGTATCGGTCAAGCGCACCGTAAGCTGACCCGTTATAAGGTTCGCATCGGTCACAACGGCGTTGCCCTCGGGTGTTTTCACGGTTGAGCCCACACTCGGTGTTACCGAAATCAGGTGGTCGTAAGCATTTTGCTCATATTTAAGGCAGCACATCAATCTGCCGCAGCTGCCCGAAATTTTCGTCGGGTTAAGCGAAAGCCCCTGCTCCTTTGCCATTTTAATGGAAACCGGCTGAAAATCGCTTAAAAACTGCTTGCAGCAATAAGGTCTGCCGCAAATACCGAGCCCGCCGAGTAGCTTTGCTTCATCCCTTACGCCTATTTGGCGAAGCTCAATGCGGGTATGAAAGCGTGCGGCAAGGTCCTTAACCAGTGCACGAAAATCCACCCGCCCGTCGGATGTGAAGAAGAACATTATTTTGCTTCCGTCAAAGGAATATTCAACCTCAACAAGCTTCATATCAAGCCTGTGCGCACTTATCAGCTCTGCGCAAATGCCCATAGCTTCCTTTTCGCGGCGTTTGTTTTCCTCAAGTCGGCTCAAATCACGTTCATCGGCCAATCTGAGCACCTTTTTAAGCGGCTTTACAATTGCGCCGTGCGGTACTGAGTGGTTGCCGGTGCTTACCGTGCCTATTTCAATTCCGTTTTGGGTTTCCACAATCACGCGGTCACCCTGTGCCGCCTTAATTCCCGACGGGTCAAAGGAATATGACCTGCCGTTTTCTTTAAATTTAACAGATATGATTTCCGTCATTCCGATATTTTCCTCCGTTTATCACAGTATAACACCGCGATTTTTACCTTCCGATGTCCGTAGCCTCGCACACCAGTGCAGTAAAAAGCAGACTTAAATTCACATTTACCGCAAGCCCCTTTTCAAGCTCGGCCGTGAGTGAATACAGCTCAGAGAACATACGCGCCTTAAGGGGCGTAGCAAGACTGTTTTTCAAGCCTGCGGCGGCGGCGGTCTTCAGTGCTTTGAAAAACGCCTCTGCCTCTGTGCGGTTTTTTTCAAGCCCGGCGGTAATTTTAAGCATTTCAAGTGTATTTGAAGCAAGCAGGGCCTTTATAAAATCTTCCACAGCCGCCTCTGCCTTGCCGACATCGCCCTGCAAAAGCATAAGTGCGCGGCCTATGTTGCCACCTGTTTCTTCAAGCGCGCGGTCAATCTGCCCGCGCTCATAAGGGTAGTGCTCTGCAATATACTCTCTACCGAGCGAAATTTCGGCGGGAGCAGGCGAAAACACCGTGCAGCGTGAAAGCACCGTATCAAGCAGTGACGCCTTGTTTTCCGCAATCAGCACAAAAAGTGCGGCTCCGGGCGGTTCTTCAAGCACCTTGAGCAGCGCATTTTGAGCCTGCTCGTTCATAGTGTCGGCACCGTCAATCACAAGCACACGCCTGCGCGCCATATGCGGCTTTACGTAGGCCTCGCTTCTGAGTGCGCGAATTTGCGCCACGGTTATGCTTTTTTTGCCGTCCTCGGGGGCTGCTGCGGTTATATCCGGGTGAGCACCGCCACCGGCCAGGTGACATTCCCGACACACCCCGCACGGGCGCTCCTCAGCCGAGCAAACCGCGGCGTGAATAATAAATGAGGCAAGCGTATGGCGGCCCGTGCCGCGATCACCGTCAATCAATATTGCGTGCGGCAATCTGTCCGCACCGATGGCGGAAAGCACCGCTTCTCTTATTCGCGCATTACCTACAAGCGGAAAGCTCATAGTACAAATCCGACCTTTTTCATAGCCTTAAAATAGGTTTTACGCGCTACGTGCTCGGCCTTTTCCGCGCCGAGCCTGTAAAGCCGTTCAAGCTCGGCCTTGTCGCTTATTATTTCA
The DNA here is from genome assembly GCA_964555975.1 of uncultured Ruminococcus sp. Classification (GTDB taxonomy): domain Bacteria; phylum Bacillota; class Clostridia; order Oscillospirales; family Acutalibacteraceae; genus UBA737. Next base: position 29,953 of record CAZKUO010000011.1, read on the forward strand.
TTGTGCCTCTCTCTTATGGGGGCCAGGGTATCGGCAACGGCCTCACCCACGGCAAGCTTAAATTCACCGTAGCCCTTGCCGGCAAATTCCTTTTCCGTTTCCGCAACGGTTTTATTCGTAACGGCGGAATATATTGTTATCAAATTGGAAATTCCGGGCTTTTCCTCGGACATACGTATTTCCGAATCCGAATCGGTTACCGCACGCTTGAATTTGCGTATTATGGTATCCCTGTCATCAAGCAGAGCCACCCATGCGTTTGCGTTATCATCCGATTTGGACATTTTTTTCTCGGGGTCCTGCAATGATTTAATTCTGGCACCGGCCTTGGGAATATATCCGTCCGGCACGGTAAAAACATCACCGTAAATATTGTTAAAGCGAATGGCTATATCGCGTGCTATTTCAAGATGCTGTTTTTGGTCGGCACCCACCGGCACAAGCTCGGGGCGATAAAGCAAAATATCGGCCGCCATAAGCACAGGGTAAGAAAACAGACCCACATTAATATTATCGGGGTGCTTACTGCTTTTATCCTTAAACTGCGTCATACGTGACATTTCGCCAAACTGCGTATAGCAGGACAAAAGCCACGAAAGCGCGGCGTGCTCGGGCACCTGCGACTGAATGAACACTGTGTTTTTTTCCGGGTCGATACCGAGGGCCAGCAATATTGCAAAGGTAGAATATATTTGACTGCGAAGCTTTGCGGGCTCCTGCCTTACGGTTATTGCGTGCAAATCAGCCACGGCAAAGCAGCAATCAAATTCCTCCTGCATTGCCACCCAATTTTTAAGTGCACCCAAATAATTCCCGAGGGTAAGCTGACCGCTCGGCTGTATACAGCTTAAAACCCGCTTTTTTGCGGCAACGGTATTTTCGGACATAAGCATTCATTCCTTTTTCTTTACTTAAACCTGTTAATTATGTAAAAACAGCGTGTATTTGATTATAGCATATATCTCAGCCAAACGCAAGAATTACAAGCGCAAAAGCGGCAAATTTACAACCTTCTGCATTCAAGGTAAAAGCGCTTGTCATCGGCACTGCCCATAGAAAAGGTTTTGCGCGGAAGTGAGCCGTCACGCCGTATTGCCGCAAAAAGCTCATCCTTTTTCATTCCGTCAAACAAAAAGCCGATTGTGTTTTCGCGCCCCGACAGGCTCTTCAGTGCTTCCTTGCCGTGTATGTAATCAACTCGAGCCGCTTTGTTTTTCTTTAAATATTCATCTATAAAGCTTTGCAAATCTGCCACGGCAGAGCCGCTATGCTGTTTTACACTGATTTCTTTCTCACCGCCTGCAAAAATGCAGGTAAAGCAATGCGCATCCGCCCCGCCGTGTTCACCGCCGAAGGTTGTCAAAAGCTCGGCCATAACCTCCTGCGGGTTCACACCGGTAAGCACCCTGTAAATCGGCTCAAATTCAAGCGATTTTTCATGAATATTCACAAGCTCCGCCAGTGCATAGCGCGAGCCGCCCGCAGCGGCACATTCCTTTGCTGCCGCAAGTGAATGGTTTCCGTCACCCACGGCAAAAAGCAAATCCCCGCCGTTTTCCTCAAGCAGTGCTTCAAGCAAGCCGTTAAGCTTATTTTCGGTTGCAGCATCTATCGCATAACCGCGTATATGACCGCCGCCGAGCATAAGCTCAAAATCGTAAAGCGGCTCAAAGCGGGTAACATTCTCGGTCATAAGCCCCATAACCCTGTCACTCGGGTCATCTGCCAAAAGCATAACGTGGGGCATTTCAAGCGGTGCGTTGCGCCTTATTTGCACACGCGGCGGTATTCGCTCCTCAACCGTTGCCTCTGTGGCACGTATGAGCGCCTTTTCCGATGGCCTGTAGCTGTAATCGGCAAGGTCAATAAGCCCGACTATACCGCGCCGCACAGCGCCGGAGAGAAGGGTGCGCTCGGTATAAACAAGTGTGGCTTTGTGCTCACACAGCACACCGCTGTCGAGATATTCACGCATTGTGCCGTTTATTCGGGCAATTTCGGCGCTGTTATCCTCCTGCAAAAAGGCCTCGGGAAGAATTATGTTAAAGGCCGAGGGAAAGCCCTCGGTAATATCGCGCACCCTTTCCCAATATTCGGGCTGTGAGGTGTATTGGTCACAGGCTATTACACTCCACTTTTCGGGATTTTCGGTCGGCAAAAGTATATCCGCCGGTAAAAGAAATCGCTTTTCCACCTTATTCACCACCTGCTTTAATGCTCACTTCGATTCGGACGGCTCATAAGGTCATAAGGTACCTCTTTAATGTCCTTGCCGCCGTAAAGCACGGCATAGCATTCTTCAACTATAGGCATTTGAAGCTTATATTTTCGGCAGAGCAGGTGCGCCATCTCGGTTGCGTAATAGCCCTCAACCGTGCCCACCTCGTCAAGTGCCGTTTGTATGGGAACACCGCTGCCCACCTTATTGCCGAAGCGGTTGTTTCGGCTGTGGCGCGAGGTGCAGGTTACAACAAGGTCACCAAGCCCCGCAAGACCCGCAAAGGTATATTCGCGGGCGCCCATGCAAAGCCCCAGGCGTGTCATTTCGGCAAGGCCCCTTGTTATAAGCGCGGCCTTTGAATTATCACCGAGACCCAGGCCGTCACAAAGACCGGCGGCAATAGCTATTATATTCTTAAGAGCACCACCCAGCTCAACACCAACAACGTCATCCGAGGTATATATTCTGAGATTTTCACCCGACATTATGCTTTGCACAATTTCGGCCGCCGCTTGCGAGCGCGAGGCCGCCACAAGTGAAGTCGGTATTCCGCGGGCAACCTCCTCCGCGTGAGACGGGCCGGACAAAACCACCGTTTCACAGCTTTCGGGCAGCTCCTCTGCAATAACCTGTGAAAGGCGCAGCAATGTGCCCTTTTCAAGTCCCTTTGCCACATTTACCACTATTCCGTGATTTTCACATTCGGAAAGCCTGTGTGCAACGCTGCGCACCGCAACCGAAGGGACTGCTATTATTGTAATTGCCGCCCCCTCCGCGCAGGAAATATCGGTAGTAATGCCTATTTCCCCGGGCAGCACAATGCCCGGCAGCAGCCTTTCGTTTGTTCGCTTTTTGCAAAGCTCGGCCGCCTCTTCCTCAAAGGGGGACCAAATTGTTACGTTGTTTCCGCCCGCATTTGCGGAAATGGCAAGGGCCATTCCCCAGCCACCGGCACCCAAAACAGCTATATCGGCCATTATTTTTTACCTCCGAAGGTCAGCTTTTTTTCTTCGCCCGCCAAAAGGCGCTTTATGTTTTCGCTGTGCTTCGCAAAAACTATTACTCCCATTGCAACGCTCAGTATTCCCACAACGAATATATTACCGTTACCCTCAAAGAAAACAAAAGAAAGCACAACCACGGTTACCGCGGCCGAAAGCGAGGCTATGGAAACGGTTTTAGTAATCAGAGTAACGGTGGCGAAAACCGCAAGCCCCAATATAATTGCGGGATAACAGCAAACCGCATAAATTCCCACACTTGTTGCCACACCCTTGCCGCCTTTAAACTGAAAGAAAACGGGGAAAACGTGCCCGAGCATACAGGCAACCCCGCAAATATATGCACCGTAAATCGGGTAAAGCCACGCAATGCCTTCGGCAGCCGCCGCAAAGCACATATACCCCGCAAAGCAGGCAACAAAGCCCTTAAGCGCATCACACACAAAGGTAAGCAGCCCCGGCAAAAAGCCCGCGGTACGCATAACGTTTGTGGTGCCGGCATTACCGCTGCCCAAATCCCGCACATCCTTTTTCAAAAAAAGGCGCGCGAATATAACGGCAAAATTTATACTGCCCAAAAGGTAAGCTGCCACTACCGAGCCCAAAGCGCAAAATATCATTTACCCTCGCCCCTTTCACGTATCACAAAGCGCACAGGTGTTCCCTCAAGCCCAAAGGTTGAGCGTATCTGATTTTCAAGATAACGCTGATAAGAAAAATGGAAAAGCTCTGCCCTGTTGCAAAAGCAAACAAATGTGGGCGGCTTGGTGGAGGCCTGCGTAATATAGTATATTTTCAGTCGCTTGCCCTTATCCGTGGGGGGCTGTACCCTTGCGGTGGCGTCGGCAAGTATATCGTTCAGCATACCCGTTGAAATGCGCATAGTATTTTGCTGATGAACATATTTTATAAGCTCAAACAGCCTGTCAATACGTTGGCCTGTTTTTGCCGAAATAAAAATCAGCGGAGCATACGGCATAAAGGAAAAATCCTTCATAAGGGATTTTCTTGTGCTGTCCATAGTGCGGCCGTCCTTTTCAACCGCATCCCACTTGTTAACGGCTATAATGCAGGCCTTTCCCTGCTCCACAGCAAGGCCGGCAACCTTGGAATCCTGCTCGGTGAAGCCGTCGGTGCCGTCTATCATAATAACGCAAACATCCGCTCGCTCCACCGCCATTTCGGCACGCAGAACACTGTATTTTTCAATTTTTTCATGAACTCTGCTTTTTTTGCGCAGACCCGCCGTGTCAATGAAATTATATTTCACACCGTCACGCTCGGTTCTTGTGTCAATAGCATCTCTGGTGGTTCCCGCAATATCCGATACCAGTGAGCGCTCCTCACCGGCTATGCGGTTTATAAGGGAGGATTTACCCGCATTCGGCTTACCTATCACGGCAACGTTTATTACGTCCTCATCCTCATCCTCAAAATCAGCCTCGGGAATATGCGCTATCACCGCATCAAGCAAATCGCCCGTTCCGTGGCCGTGCACGGAGGACACGGCTATCGGCTCCCCTATTCCGAGGTTGTAAAACTCATAAAAGCCTGCAGGCACATCGCCTATGCCGTCGCACTTGTTTACACAAAGCACCACCGGCTTTCCGCTTCGCCTGAGCATTGCGGCAACCTCGGCATCCGAGGCGGTAACACCCGACTTCACATCCGTCACGAAAATAACTGCCGATGCGGTATCTATTGCAAGCTGCGCCTGCGCCCTCATACCCGCCAAAAGCAGGTCGCCGTTATCGGGCTCTATTCCGCCCGTATCAACAAGCATAAACTTTTTGCCGAGCCATTCACCGTCGCCGTAAATACGGTCGCGCGTAACACCCGGGGTATCATCCACAATGGATAAACGCTTTCCCGTTATTTTATTGAAAAGTGTGGATTTTCCCACATTCGGTCTGCCAACAACCGCCACTATCGGTTTAGCCATTTTCTGCGCTCCTTTTTAAAATCCTAAATTCGGTTAATTTAAATTCCCAGTATAGCCTCTGTAAGCTCAAAGCCGTCATTTGCAATGGGCTTAACCGTCACCCCAAGCCGCTCCGAAAGCTCGGTAAGTGTTATGTCATCAAGGAACATATCACCCTCACTTCGCAGCATTGAGGCGGGAATCAACAGCTCCTCGCCCAAATCGCGGCCGCCGAGCTGCTTTATTATATCCGTGGCGGTAACAAGCCCCGAAACGGTTATTTCACCGCCGAAAAATTCATTTTTAACTGCATACACCGTACATTCAAGCTCGGCATTTTTTTCCTTGCACAGCCGCGCTACCTCACAAATCAGGGGATATGCCGCCTCACCCGTTGCAATTGATAATTTGCGGCGGCAATTATTTGCCTCAAGCCCCCGCACTGCTTCCTCTACCTGACTTTTTAAAAGCGCCCACATACCCACGCCGTTTTCAAGCTGCAAAAAATCCCCGTAATATTCGGCATCGGGAATTTCACGGCCCGCGATAATATAAAACTCATCCGAAGCATATACCCTGCGCTGACCGTATTTTTTCAGTGCCTCGTCACCAAAGCGATTTATTATGTCTATAACCGCTCCCGCCGTTTCCAAATTAAAGCCATTAAGCGGGGTAAGCCCCTCCCTAAAGGCCGTAATGCCAACCGGCACCGCCGCAATGCACTCGGCGTTTTCAAGGCCGCAAAGGTCTGTAAGGGTGCGTTCAAGCTCGGCACCGTCGTTCACACCGGGGCAAAGCACAAGCTGGCAATTAAGCTTTATTCCCGCCTCGTTAAAGCGGTCTATAACCGAAAGCACCCTGCCGGCGTTTTTGTTTTTCATCATTTTAACGCGAAGCTCGGGATTTGTTGTGTGAACGGATATATTCATCGGGCTTATGTGCAGCTTGATTATACGCTCGATTTCATGCTCGCTTATGTTGGTAAGGGTTATATAATTTCCGAAAAGAAATGAAAGCCTGGAATCATCATCCTTAAAATAAAGGCTCTTACGCAGGCCGCGCGGAAGCTGATCAATAAAGCAGAAAATACATTTATTCAGGCAGGCGTGTTGCTTATCCATAAGGTAGGTTTCAAAGGAAAGGCCAAGCTCATCATATTCCGATTTTTTGATTTTCGCCTTTTTTAAGCGACCCTTTGCATTAATGTATTTAACCTCAAGCTGTTCGGAGCTTTGGTAAAACCTGTAATCAAGCACGTCGGCAATTTCGTTGCCGTTGATTGTAAGCAGCGTATCCCCCGCACGCAGCCCCGCCCTATATGCGGGACTTCCCGGTGCCGAGCCCTCTATTATTACCGACATTTCCTCAACTCCTTTTTTATTATGCCGTATTTTTCAACAGACTTGAAGCCCTTTAAGCTCAGGCCTGATAAGATTAAAGCAGAGGAGGATTAAGCTCCCCCTCTGCCCCTTTACAAGATAGCTGCGGACACTTACTCGCCGATCTTTACAACCTCGCGTCCGTTATATTGGCCGCAGGCAGAGCAAAGTCTGTGCGGGCGCTTATATTCACCGCAGTTAGAGCATCTTACCAACGTAGGTGCGCTTATCTTCCAAACGTTGTTTCTTCTCTTATCACGTCTTGCCTTAGATGTTTTTCTCTTAGGTACTGCCATTCCGAGCACCTCCTTAAAAAAATAAGTATTAGCCTTTCAGCAGCTCGGCCAAGGCCGAAAGCCGCGGATCAATCTCCTTCTTCGGGCAGTCGCAATCACCGTTGTTAAGGCTTTTGCCGCACTTAGCGCAAATGCCGCGGCAATCCTCCCTGCATAAATGCTTCATCGGAGCATCCACCACAACCTCCGAATAAATCAGCTCGTCCAAATCAAGCTTCATATCCGGCACCGGCAATATGCTTTCGCTCTCCTCCCCCTCAATAGCGGGAGCAAGCGAACGGCACAAGCCGATTTTGCGAACGGCACAAGCCTCTGCACCGCAACGGTCGCAGGGCGCGGCATATTCGTAAGTGATTTCCGCTTCAAGCACTGTGAGACTTGATCTGTTGGTAACGGCACCGACAATTTTAACGGGCTTTTTGAGCGGATATAACCCCGCAAAATCAACCGTGCTCATATCCAACGAATAATCGATAGGCAGAGAAGAATTTTCATTGACAAAAATATGCTTTAAATCAATAATCATACTTCCACCTCTATCGTCACGTTAAATATTATATCCGCCACCGCCCTCTTTGTCAAGCACTTATTTGCGGTTTTTTCGGTAATCGGCACGGCAAAAGCCGAAGCGCGCCCGAAAGATAAAGCAAAAAAGCAGCTCAAAGAAGCCGGCACAGGTTATAAAATCGGTTTGTAACCCTAAGCAAGCCTCAATGAGCCGAATGGTATTGTGAATTTTCTTAAAGCTTTTTCAATTCTTCCTGAATATATGTAAGCGATGCAATCTTGGCCTTGGTTTCTTCAACCGTG
>CAZKUO010000012.1:0-35887 GCA_964555975.1 uncultured Ruminococcus sp.
TCGCTTCGCGACATTTTCCCCGCACCGCGGGGACATCTTCCCTAAAGGCTTGGGGCCTTTATTAGTCTCTGCCTCCCGTGGCCTTTGTCATCACACATATTTCATTACCTAATATTCGTTAATTGTATTATAACCTATATAATATACAAATGCAAGATTTTTTTAGTGCAAACAGGCGGTTGATTATTTTTTTCAGGAGACATAATTCTATCATTTTTTCACCTTTTAGGTAATATAATTGTTACAGACACGGCAGTGTAAATAAAAGAAAGGTGATAAAAGAATGAACGGTTATTTTCCGGAAGGATGGAACACAACGGCAACGGAGACAAAAAAAGTGTTTACCCCTGCCCTGCTTTCCGAAGCCAAGGCTTCGGAGGCGGTACTTGAAGCGCCTGTGGCAATGTGTGACGCGGCGCACAATTTAATAGTTGACCTCGGGGGAATTAGGGGTGTTATTCCCCGTGAGGAGGGTGCCATAGGTATAGCCGACGGCAGCACGCGCGATATTGCGCTGATTTCCCGCGTGGGAAAATCGGTTTGCTTTACCGTTAATGAATTGACTGCGGACACCGACGGCAAACCCTATGCCCTGCTTTCACGCAAAAAAGCACAGCTTCTTGCCAAGGACTACATAAGCGCCCACCGCAAAACGGGCGATATTATAAACGCTAAAATAACACATCTTGAGCCGTTTGGCGCATTTTGCGATATAGGCTGCGGAAACATTGCGCTTTTACCCATAGATTCGATTTCGGTTTCGCGCATTTCGCACCCGCGCGACCGATTTTGCATAGGCGACAGCATAAAGGTGATAATAAAATCCATTGCTCCCGACGGAAAAATTACGCTTTCGCACAAGGAGCTGCTCGGCACCTGGGAGGAAAACGCCGAAATGTTCTCGCCGGGGCAAACGGTGAGCGGTGTTATACGCAGTGTTGAGGATTACGGAATTTTTGTTGAGCTGGCCCCAAACCTTGCCGGCCTTGCAGAGCCGCGCCCCGATGCCAAGGTGGGCAGGCAGGCAAGTGTATATATTAAGAGCATAATACGCGAAAAAATGAAAATTAAGCTTATAATAATAGATTGCTTTGAAAGCGGCTACACGCCCGAAATAAAATACTTTTTCGGCGGAAAAAGCCTTGAGGAATGGAATTATTCTCCAACCGTGTGTCAAAAGCGCATTTCCACGCGTTTTTGCGGTTAGTGCTGTTTTGTCTGCCCACGGCTTTCAAGTGCCGTAATGCCATCGGCAAGGGCGGCGAATATTTCGGCGCAGCTTTTTTTCTGTCGAGCGGTGTTTTCCGAAAAAACAATTACGGTATATTTTGGATTTTCGGCCGGAAAAAAGCCGCAAAACCAGCCCTCGCAAATCTCCCTGCCCTGCTCGTATTTACCGGTTTGTGCGGTTGCGGTTTTCCCCGCCGCGGTAACCGTATCGGGCAGAGCCTCGGCACCTGTTCCCTCGGTAATTACAGCAGTTAAATATTCTCTGAGCACTGCCGCCGTTTCCCGACTCATAGCACGGGTGGCGGCCTGCTTTTTTTCGCTTTTAAAATGTCCGCCCGCAATTGTTCCCGAAACCGCGGTCGGCAAATAATAACTACCGTCCCCCGCAATTGCGCAGTAAAGAGTGAGCATTGCAGTGGGAGAAAGCAGTAATTCCCCCTGACCTATTGAAAAATTGGCAAGTGCGGCCGCCGCGGCAAGACTTTCGGCATTCGGCAGGTTTCCCGCAGAGGAGTAAATTCCGTTGCATATTTCAAAGGAGGTGCCAAAGCCCAGTGCACAGGCGGCTTTGTAAATACGCTCGTACCCCGCATTTAAGGCAAAATTGTAAAAATAGGTATTACAGGAATTGGCAAGTCCGCCTTTAAGCCCCAGGGTGCCGTGACCGCTGCGCTTGTGGCAATTGAAAACACGGTCACCTATTTCACAGCTGCCTGCACAGCAGTAGCAAAAACCCTTTAAGCCGCACTCAATTCCCGCGGCGGCAACGCACGGCTTAAAAACCGAGCCCACGTTAAAGGCGGCAAGTGCGCGGTTTAAAAGCGGCGAAGCCTCCGCATTGAGATACTCGGTAAGTCTTGAAGCATCAAAATCGGGTCGGCTGACGGTAGCCGCAATTTCGGCGGTATCGGCCCTTGCCACAACAATTGCCCCCATCTCCAAGGCCTCGGCCTCGCGCTCGGCAAGTGCCTGAATATTCACATCAAGCGTTGTAACAACACCGCCAGCCGTAACCGAGCTGTTGCTTTCCGCCACGGGGGACGGGCCTATCAGTATGTCGCCGCGCCCGTCAACCGTATAAACAAAGGCGGCCTTTGCTTCGGAGTACAAAAGCTCATCATATGCCTTTTCTATCCCCGCGACACCGTGACCGTCGGAATCGGTATAGCCTATAAGGTGAATTGCGTGTGCATCGCCCGCGGGTGACCGAAAGTATTTCATCACCGAAATCCCCTCGCAATCAATCGGCTTCGGAACCTCGCAAAGCACCGGCTTGCCACCCTTTAAGCCCTCAAGCACGCTTTCAAGCTCATCACCCTCAAGCACGGCGCTTATTGCCGTAATCGCCCTCGGTGTGGGAGAAACCGCCGCAATAAGGCGGCTTTCGGTATTTGTGAGAGGCACCATATTTCTGTCATACACGGTTCCCCGTACATTGCCTACCGTCAGGCGGTAAGAGCTTTGCTCGGCTGAAACATACGCATAATCCGACATGGCATATACCCCGACCCTTAATACACAGCTGAAAAACAAAATCACACAGCCCAAAAACATCGCCGTTGCCCTTTTTGCAAAGCAATGTCCCCACATTTTTTTCATAAAGAAACACACCTCACGTCAACTAAATTATTGACATAGGGTGTGTTTTTATACTATGGATTTATAATAACAAGGACTTTGCAGGTGTCTAATTTTTACACCACAGGGCAGGAGCAAGCCCCCGCGCCTTAAGATAAAAGATATTCTTTGCGTTTATAAAACGCACACAAAATATCGTCTGATATTTCGGCCGATTCAGGATGCCTGTTCCTACTAATGGAATTTTAAGTTTGCACCAAGCTATATTTGCTTCATTCTGAGCATTGCGCCCGCTCTTATCGGGCGTTCAAAAGGAATTTTAAGCTTCATCATCGGGTGCGGGGCGGCATCAATCGGGTTGCCGTCGCCATCGAACAATTCATCGGCCGCAACCGCAAAGGGCGGCTTGCCGGGTTCTAAGCAATCAAAGCACTGACCGCGCAAAAACTTGTTTTTCAGCACTGCGGTAATGCAGCCGTCCTCATAGCCGTCAACAATTGCGGCAACCGAATAATCCCTTATATACCCCGCGCTCGGGTAGGTTTGCGAATTTTTCGGAGTGCCGAAATAAAAGCCTGTTGAGTATGCCCGGTGGCTGATTTTACCGAGCTCATCGGTTACCCATTCGGGGCACTGCCAATTGCCGTCCGCCCCTTTAAGGCTGTTAAGTGCTCCCCTGTAAGCATTTGCGGTTACCGCAACATAATAATGTGATTTTGCCCTGCCCTCGATTTTAATGCTGTCAATCCCAGCGGCGGCCATTTCATCAAGATGCTCTGCCATACAAAGGTCGTTTGCATTGAGAATGTAGGTTCCTTTATCGGTCTCAGTTATATCAAAATACTGACCCGGCCGCTTTTCCTCCATAAGCGAATAGCTCCAACGGCAGGGCTGTGCACAGTCGCCGCGGTTGGCATCACGCCCGGTCATATAGCTTGAAAGCAGACAGCGCGCCGAAAAGGAAACACACATTGCCCCGTGAGCAAAGGCCTCCAGCTCAAGTGCGGGCGGTGTTTTTGCGCGAATTTCGGCAATTTCCTCAAGTGAAAGCTCGCGAGCCAGCACCACACGTGCGGCGCCCATATCATAAAAGGCACGCGCGGTTTCATAATTGCATATACCCGACTGCACCGAAATGTGAAGCGGCACATCGGGCGCATATTTTTTAATTAAACCGATGGTTCCCATATCGGAAGCGATTATAGCATCAGCACCGACGGCGCTTATTGATTTTAAAAATTCGGGCAGACGCGGTATTTCGGAATTATGGGGTACAACATTGCAGGCAATGTGAACCTTAACGCCATGACTGTGCGCATAAGCTATTCCCCGCTTTAAATCCTCCTCCCCGAAATTGGAGGCGGCGGTTCGCATACCGAATTCCTCACCCGCAAGATAAACCGCATCCGCACCGAAATCCACCGCGGCACACAGCCGTGTTAAATCACCTGCGGGGCAAAGCAGCTCGGGAATTTTATCTATCGCCAATCCAGTTATTCTCCTTTTTAAGTCGGCTTATTGTACTGTTGTGCTCGGCAAGGGTTTTGTTGTAATAAAACTTCATTTTTGCATCGGTCACAAAGTAATAGTAATCAAAATCCGCCGTAGGCTCGGCTGCCGCTTTAACGGAATTTTCGCTCGGTGAGCACAAGGGTCCGGGTGGCAGACCGTCGCTCTGATATGTATCATATTTACCCGAGCCGTAGGGGTACTTTTGTGTCGGTGAGGATTGCAGCTTCGGATATTCGTCGTTTTTAAGACGGTTATAAAAAACCGCCGCAACATTACCCATTTCATCGGGTGAGCCGCCCGCTTCAAGCTCAACAATCGAAGCCAAAGTCATAGCTTCATGCAGTGTGTACCCGCTTTTTTCGATTTTTGTCCGCAGTGCGGTGGTCAGCTTTTCATCAAGTGTTTTAAGCATTCTGTCAACCGCAAGATGCGCACATTCCTCGGAATCGTAGTAATAAAAATTATAGGTCTCGGGGAAAAGGTAGCCCTCAAGCCGATAATAAACCTTTTCGGCCGGTATTGCCTTTACAAAATCGTAATCAAATTCTCCGTGCTGAACCTCATTAATAAAATCGGATTTTTCACAAACACCGGCTTTTTCGAGTATTTCGGCAATCTCATCAACCGATGACATTTCGGGAATGGTGACCTTAACACTATCCGCCTTGGCACCGTCCTCAATAAGCATTGTGGAAAGTGCCTCATAGCCCGCCTCGTTGTTGAAGGTGTAAAGCCCGTATTTAAACTGCCCGTCATACCCCTTTAAGCGAGCATAAACCCTAAAGGCAATCGGAATTTTAACGGCGCCGCATTCCTTAAGCTTTTCGGCAATGCCCTTGGTTGACATACCGCGGTCTATAACCAGCTCACAATCAACACCGCGGCCGAAGCCTATTCCCATATAGTCCGCCCCGGCGTAAATTATGCCGAAGGCAAGCCCCACCGAAGCTACAATAATGCACAGAATCCAAATAATATTTTTCAAAACACCTCTGCCCGAAGACCGTCTGCCTCCGCGCTCGGGAAGCTCCTCACTCGGCTCCTCGGGGGCTATTTCAAAGCCCTTGCCGATTATAAAATCATCCTCGGGGAGCATTTGGGGATTTTTTTCTTCCATAGTTTTTCCTCCGTAGAGTAACAGGAATTTAATCTGTCACTCTGAAATTAGTTTTTATACATCATTCCGTCGGCAAGCTTGCGGGCGGTACTAACATCCTTTAAGGCCGCAAGCAGAGCAAAGCCGAAATCAAAGGCCGCTCCCGCACCGACAGCCGTGATAATGTTGCCGTCACACACAAGCGCGCCGCCCGTGAAAACAGCTTCCGAAAGGTGATTTTCAAAACCGGGAAAGCAGGTTGCCCTTTTACCCTTTAAAAGCCCCCATTTGCCCAAAACAGACGGTGCCGCGCAAATTGCGCCGACAGTTAAAGCTTTTTCGCAGGCAAAGCGGGTTACTTGCATAACAGTCTTGCTTTTTTCAAGATTTGCAGTGCCCGGCATTCCGCCCGGCAGCACCACAGCCTCAAGCCCCTCGGTTACTGCCTTGTTCTCAGTTATATCACACCGCACGGTTATACCGTGTGCACCGGTAATTTCCGCCGAGCCCACGCCCACCGTAACAGCCTCAAGTCCAGCGCGCCGCAGAATATCAAGCGGCACTAAGGCCTCGGCTTCTTCAAAGCCGTCCGCCAAAAATACATATACCATATTTTAAAGCACCCTTTCGAGTATTTCATCCGAAATTTCCGCAACAGTGCGCACCCGGCCGTTTTCGGCGCACGGCACGGTAAGCCAGCCCGAATATTCCGCCGTGAAAAGTGCCGCCCTGCGACAGGCTGCAAGATATTCAAGATTGCTTTCGTGAATATCCTTGTACCCGCTGTCGGTATATCTTTTATCGAGCAGGGTCTGTGAAGCTTCAATCGGCATATCCAAAAAAATCACTTTGTCGGGCTTGGGTATTCCTATTTTGTTATATTCAAAATCGTAAAGCCAATCTAAAAACGGCGCCCAATCCTTTTCCTCCAGCTTTGAAGCCTGATGAATTGCGTTGGAGGTGGTGTATCTCCCCGCAATTACCGTTCCACCCGCATTGTAATAATCGCCCCAAACCGATTTATAGGAGGCATACCTGTCCACCGTGTAAAAGGCAGAAGCGGCATACGGGTTAACATCACCCGGGCTTGTACCGAAATCGCCCCGCAGGTACATTTTCACAAGCGCGCTCGAATCGCTTTCATACTGTGGAAAGGAAACTGTTTTACAGTCAATCCCGCAGCCTTTAAGTCTTTTGGGCAAAAGCTCAAGCTGGGTGGATTTTCCGCTTCCGTCAAGCCCCTCTATTACTATAAGCTTACCCATTGCCCTTAAGCTCCTTAAAGTGCTCTCTCACTTCATTAATTTTCCCGCAGGACATTTTGCCCTCACCGCACGGCCCCTTAAGGCACACAGGCCCCGCATCCTTGAAAAGCTCGGGCGCCACTGCCGATACAAGTGCCAGCATTTGCTCGGCAACATCCCTTATTTCCCACTGTGCCCTGTTGCAGCAGCGTATTCTGAAAAAGTTTTTAAGCGAGCGTGCGTTCATAGTAAGCACCATTTGTGTTTCGCAGGAATTGGGCAACACAAAGCGGGCATCCTCTATGGCTTTTTTTTCTGCCAGGCGTGCAGCCGTTTTTTCATCTCGACCCTCGGCAATAAACGCACTTTTGTGCTTTTCCTTTAAAATTTCCGCAATTCTGTCATAAACACGCTGATCCTCCGCCATAAGCTCACCGTAGAGCTTTGCTGCCTCGGGACAATCGGCAATTTCGGGCGGAGTTACATAGCCGAAGCTGCCTTCCCTTACATAGCGCTGGCTTTTAACCGAAAATGACGCCATTCTGTGCCTTGTTATCTGTGCCAAAAGTGAGCGTGAAACCCCCTCTATACCAAAGGTGAAGCTTGCGTGCTCAATCGGGCTTTCGTGCCCTATTTCCGAAAGCATTTCAACAAATGCCGCCGCTTTTTCGTCCGTCAAGCTATCGGTAAGACCCGTAATATCCGAGCTGCTGTAGCACAGCTTGGCCGCCGCCGCCACCGTGTGCTCGGGGTTTGGAGTATGCGCCAATAAAATAACCTTTGCCATTTTAAGTGCTCCTTTGTGCCGTAATTACAATTAATTATAACAGCATATTACACTTTTAGCAATAAAAATTAAAGGTAAAATGAAAAATTAAATGGGAAATTTACTTTTTTGCTATTGTTTATCGCAAAAAAATAATGTATAATACTGAATATGCTATTATTCGCCGAAGGAGGCACCTGTTTTTGAACGCTGAGGTTTATCTTGATAACAGTGCAACCACACGCCCCTGTAAAACGGCGGTGGAGTACATAAACAAAGCTTTAACGGAGGAATGGGGTAATCCATCCTCACTGCATTTGCTCGGTATTAATGCGGAAACCGCAGTTACGGCGGCAAGGGAATTTACCGCGCGTTCAATAGGGGCACGGGCGGATGAAATAATTTTTACTGCTTCCGGAACCGAGGCAAATAACACAGCACTGCTTTCCTGCCTTAAAGCGGCCAAGCGCGGCGGCAGAATAATTACAACGGCAATTGAACACCCCTCTGTTTTGGAAACCGCAAAGCGGCTTGAAGCTGCGGGGCTTGAGGTTGTGTATTTAAGACCCGAAAAAAACGGCTCCGTGCCGCTTGATGCCTTAAGCGATACATTAACTGCCGATACACTGCTTGTAAGTATGATGCTTGTAAACAACGAAACCGGCGCAGTTCAGCCCGTTGCGGAAGCCGCCGCCCTCACAAAAAGCCGTGTGCCCGGTGCTCTGTTTCACTGTGATGCGGTTCAGGGCTACGGCAAGCTTAAAATAAATGTTAAGCATATGGGTGTTGATTTGCTCACGGCAAGCGGCCACAAAATTCACGGGCCCAAGGGCATCGGCTTTCTTTACATAAGGCAGGGTGTTAAAATTCCGCCATTTATAACGGGCGGCGGTCAGGAGCGCGGTATGCGCTCGGGCACCGAAAGTGTTCCGCTTATAATGGGGTTACACGGTGCGTTGCTTGAGTTGCCCCCTGTGGAAGCACGCCTTGAAAAAATGCGGGAGCTAAAAGCCTATGCCACTAAGCTTTTAGCCGAGCGGTGTGAAGCCGTGATAAATTCACCGAAGGACGGTTTGCCTTATATTATAAATGCCTCTTTCCCCGGTTATCGCTCGGAAACACTTTTGCACTTTTTAGAGGCAAGAGGCATTTATGTTTCAAGCGGAAGCGCCTGTGCAAAGGGTATCGGCAGCTATGTTTTAAGGGAGATGGGCCTTAACCGCACACTTACGGACAGTGCCCTGCGCATAAGCCTTTGCGGCGATAACACAAAACAGGACATTGATTTGCTTTGCGATGCAATTTGCGATGCACGTATGACTTTAAGAAGGGCGAAAATATGAAAGAAATTATACTTATTAAAAACGGCGAGCTGGCATTAAAGGGTCTTAACCGCCGCAGCTTTGAGGATGTGCTGATTAAGAATTTAAAGCGCAGGCTTTCGGAGCTGGGGGATGTTAAAATTTACAGCCGTCAATCGGCAATTTACATTGAGCCGCAAGCCGATACATACGATTTTGAGGAAGCACTTGAACGCGTAGGCCGTGTTTTCGGTATAGCCTGCTTCAGCCGTGCCTGTGTTTGCGAAAAGACGGTGGAGGCCGTGCTTTCGACGGCGCCTGAGTATTTGAGGGCTATGCTTGCAAACGCCAAAACCTTTAAGGTTGAAGCCAAAAGAGCCGATAAAAGCTTCCCTCTCACCTCCCCCGAAATTTGCCGTGAGGTGGGGGCCGTGTTGCTTGAAAGCTTCCCTCATTTAACGGTTGATGTGCACAACCCCGACAGAACGGTTTACATTGAAATTCGCGATTATGCGGCCTATATCCGCGGCGAACAGCTAAAGGGCGCGGGCGGTCTTCCGGTGGGTACTGCGGGCAGAGCCTCGGTGCTTATTTCCGGCGGAATTGACAGCCCCGTTGCGGCATACACCATGGCAAAGAGGGGACTTAGGCTTAACGCAATACATTTTGCAAGCCCGCCATACACAAGTCCCCGTGCAGAGCTCAAGGTAAAAACCCTGCTAAAAAAGGTTGCGGCCTACTCGGGTGAAATTCATTTGGCGGTTGTTCCCTTTACCGAAATACAGGATGAAATCGGCAAAAACTGTCCCGAGGATTATTTCACCCTTATAATGCGCAGAATGATGATGCGAATTTCCGAAAAAATAGCACGCAACACAGGCAGCCTTGCCCTGATAACGGGTGAGAGCCTCGGTCAAGTAGCAAGCCAAACGTTGCCTGCCCTTGTCACGACCGACAGTGTAACCGAAATGCCGGTTTTGCGCCCGCTTATCGGTATGGATAAGGAAGAAATTATAAAAATATCCCGCGATATAGATGCGTTTGAAACTTCGATTTTGCCCTACGAGGATTGCTGTACGGTATTTACACCGAAGCACCCGAAAACGCGCCCCACACTTGCCGCGTGTGAGGCCGCCGAAAAAGGGCTTGCAATTGATGAGCTTGTTGAAAGGGCCGTTTCACAGGCGGTTTATTCGGTGATTAATTGATGAATCCTACAGCATATGAGGCCGCAGTGCGGTTGACGGGGCTTTTAAAGCAAAAGGGTGCTACCGCCGCCACGGCGGAATCCTGCACGGGAGGTGCGGTATCGGCCGCAATAACCTCGGTGCCGGGTGCTTCCGAGGCTTTTGAGCTCGGTGTTACAGCCTACTCCTGCGGAATGAAAAATAAAATCCTCGGTGTGAATGATGATACCCTTCAAGCCTTTGGTGCGGTAAGCGGCGACACGGCACGCCAAATGGCCGAGGGTGTGCGTTGCCTTGCGGGGGCGGCACTTGGACTTTCGGTTACAGGCGTTGCGGGACCGGGCTGCTCGGAGGGGCACGCACCCGGACTTGTTTACATAGCCGTTGCTCACCCGCACGGCACTGTGGTAAAGGAGCTTCACATCGCTCCGCTCGGCCGTGAATATGTAAGGTCGGAGGCTGCCGCTGCACTTTTAAGCCTTGCCGCGGCCTTGGCGGAGGAAATGCTATGATGAAGTACTTAAAAGCTGCCGAGCCGATTAAGAATTATTTTTGCAGGCTGTTCTTTTCGTATATACCGAACCGCCGCGATAATTTAAAGCAAATTATTATTAAGTCCTTCTTTCTTGTTTCCCTTGTAACGCTTATTACTTCGGCCGCCTACCTCGCAAATTATTTTCTTTCGGCCCGCAAGCAGGACAATATAATTAAGGAAACCGCAAAGGTTTGGCACGGCGCCGCCGTTTCCGGTTCTGGCGGCAAAATATCCGCCAATGACTATATGCTTGCGCAAAACAGTGATTTTAAGGGCTGGGTTACCGTGCCCAACACAAGAATTGACAATCCGATTTATCAGGCCGAGGATAACAGCTATTATCTTAACCATAATCAAAAAAGGGAAAAAAGCGCCTACGGTGCACTTTTCTTTGATTGCGAAAACAAAATCACCAAGGAGGAAACCGATTCTAACCTTGTAATTTACGGTCACCATATGAAAAACGGCAGTATGCTTGCTGACCTTACCAAGTACCGCTCCTTAAGCTTTTACAAGGAAAATCCCGTAATAAAATTTTCCACACTTTATAAAACCTCGGTTTACAAGGTTTATTCGGTTTTTGTGCTCAATGCCTCAAGGGAGGATGACAACGGATATATTTATAACATTTCACGCAGCAGCTTTATTGATGATGACGATTTCAACACCTGGGCCGATGAAGCCTACGAGCGCAGCCTTATAAAAACCGGAGTTGACCTTGTGCGCGGGGACAATATAATAACACTTGTTACCTGCGTTTACGATTTCAATGATGCCCGCCTTGTGGTTATGGCGCGCGAAACACGCGACGGTGAGGAGGAGACACAGGATACCGCTCTTGCTACCGCAAACCCAAATCCGAGATACCCTGCACGCTGGTATGAGGAACGGAAAGCAAAATAGCCTGTATTTTAAATTCACACTGACAGAATGGGGAATGAAAATGCTACAGAATATTAAAACCGACATTATTTACTACAAAACAACCACGGATTTTGAAATGGAATTTAATCTTTGCGGTTGCTGCCGTATGCGCCTTTTGACCGATAAGGCACCCGACAGAAAAAGCCTTGTTCACAATTTGGCACGCGCTGTTTCACGCAGCCGCATTATACTTATAGTCGGCAGCCTTTTCGGGGATGAGGGCACTCTTGCCACCGTTGCGGGTGCAATAAGCAAAAAGCTTGCGGTTATTGATAATTCGCTTTACGGTATCTCAGATAAAAGCGAAATTAAAATAATAGACGGTGCCACTCCGCTTGTTTCCCGGGACGGCTGCTTCAGCGGCTGTATAATAGAAAGCGGCCCGCAGGCTATGATACTCCTTTCCGATAATAAAAGCCTACGCAAAAGCATAATGACCACACTTATACACCCCTATGTTGAGGAGCTTGCCGCCGCCGAAATGCAAAACAAGGCGGAAAGCGCACGCAATTTGTCCGGTGCAATCGGCAAAACAGATGCTGTGCCCACAGAAGATGCCGAGCCTCAGCCTATTGAGGATATTTTTTCCTCTGCCTATTTAGCAAATTCCGCCGAAACCGCCGCAGAAGCACCTGAAGCAGTGGCGGCGGAGCCTTTAGACAAGGAAAACGAGCTTACCGAAAATACAGCCGAGGAAGCCGAAGCAACGGAAGCCGCAGAGGAAACAGAAACAGATACAGAGACGGAAGCTGTATCAGATGATGAAGAATTACCTTTAAATCCCCAAGCTGCGGCTGTTGCCGACGGTGTTGAACTTGACGGCGGTATGATATTTGAAACCGACGATTACCGTGCCGAGGCCTATTCGGAGGATGATGAATACTCCGACCTTTACATTGAGCCCGAGGGTCTTCACCGTAAAAAAGCCTCGCGGCAAAGCGAGCTTTATGCCTATGATGATATGGATGAAGCCGATTTTTCTACCGACGGATACTCCGAAAACAGCTTTCACGGCAGCTCGATAAGAGGCAGACTTACTGCTATTGTTCTTATAATATTGCTTTTAACCGCCGCCGTGCTTTGCTATTCGGTATTTTTCGTTCCCGCGCAAAACGGCATATCAGCGGGTGAATATATTCGCGATATTTTCAATACTCTTTTCGGTTAGGCTGACTGATTTATGCAAAGAAAACTAACCGAGGGCAGTGTACTTAAGAGCATATTATTCTTCTCACTTCCCTATTTGTTATCATATCTGCTTCAAACTCTTTACGGTATGGCCGACCTTTACATTGTAGGTCAATTCGGCACCGTATCGGATATTACAGCCGTTTCGGTTGCTTCACAGGTTATGCATATGGCAACCGTTATAATTGTCGGGCTTGCCATGGGCGCAACCGTTTTCATAGGCACGGCAGTAGGTGCAGATGACCCGAAAAAAGCCGCGAAGGGCATCGGCAACACCGTCACCGCATTTATGGCGGTTTCCGCCGGGCTGACGGTTGTTATGCTGCTGCTTGTAAGGCCTTTAACGGCAATTATGTCCACCCCAGACGATGCGGTTACCGGTACAATTGATTATCTCACCATATGCTTTATAGGTATTCCGTTTATCACCGCCTACAACGTAATCAGTGCAATCTTTCGCGGTATGGGCGATTCAAAAAGTCCTATGTGCTTCATAGCCGTTGCCTGTGTTACAAACATTGCACTTGATTGCCTGTTTATAGGTGCTTTAGGTATGGGCCCCGCAGGTGCGGCACTCGGCACGACCGTTTCACAGGCTGTAAGTGTATTGGTTTCACTTGCCGTTATTTTAAAGCGAAAATCAGCCGTAACACCGAAAAAGGCGGATTTTAAGCCCGAAAAGAGTATTCTCGGGCGCATTTTGAAAATCGGCATTCCCGTTGCTTTGCAGGACGGGCTAATTCAAATTTCTTTTATAATTATCACTGTTATTGCCAATAACCGCGGGCTTAACGATTCCGCTGCCGTTGGTATTGTAGAAAAAATAATCGGCTTTTTATTCCTTGTGCCCTCTACCCTGCTTTCAACCGTTTCTGCTCTGGGCGCACAAAATATAGGTGCGGGCAAGCACGAGCGAGCAATTGCAACACTGCGTTACGCCACCTTTATTGCAGTCGGCTTCGGCGGTATAGTCGCTTTGACAACTCAATTTTTTGCAGAGCCGGCAGTGGCCTTGTTCACGGATGCCGCAACACCCGAGGGCGGAAAGGTAGTGGCCTTGGGCGCGCAGTATTTACGGGGCTATGTGTGGGACTGCCTCTTTGCGGGCATTCACTTTTGCTTCAGCGGTTATTTTTGCGCTGTAGGCAAATCGGGCATTTCATTCCTGCACAATATCATAGCAATTGCGGTTATGCGTGTTCCCGGGGTTTACCTCACCTCAAAGCTGTTCCCCGAAACGCTTTTCCCTATGGGGCTTGCAACCTCGGCAGGTTCAATTATTTCGGTTATAATTTGTGTAATCGCGTTTGTAATCCTCTCAAAAACACACAAAAATCAGCAGGAGTAAAAAACAATACTCCTGCTGATTTTTGCTGTTTATGGTTTAAAATTTAATTTTTAAATACGGTCGGCAAGCATACTCATATCATAAAGCCCGGGCGCTTTGCCGCAAAGAAATTCTGCCGCACGCACGGCACCCACGGCAAAGACCTCACGTGATTGTGCAGTGTGGCCGAGTGTGATTACCTCATCGTGTCCGGCAAAAATAACCTCATGCTCACCCACTATGCTTCCGCCGCGAACCGAATGTATTCCGATTTCGTTTTTCGGCCTTACGCGTCTTTTGGAATGTCTGTCATACTCAAAATTATAAGTGTCACCGAAAACCGAATTAATGCCGTTAGCCAGCATTATGGCCGTGCCCGAGGGTGCATCAAGCTTTTGGTTATGGTGCTTTTCTATTATTTCAACATCAAAGCCATCGCCCAGAACCTCGGCCGCTTTTTTTGCAAGTGCGGCCAAAAGATTAATACCGAGTGACATATTAAAGGTGAAAAAAACGGGAATTTTTTCGGCGGCACGGTGGATTTTTTCTATCTGCTCGGTGCTGTAGCCCGTTGTTGCGATAACCGTGGGCAAGCCCCTTGAAACAGCAAAATCAAGCATACCGTCAAGCATATCGGGGTGTGAAAAATCAATTATAATATCCGCCTCGGCATTAACCGTAGAAAAATCCTTGAAAATCGGAAATGCCGCGCCGTTATTAATTCTGTCAACACCGGCAACTATCGAAAGCTTGCCGTCACGCCCGGCGGCCGAGGTCACAAAGCCGCCCATTCGGCCCGAGGCACCGCTTAAAATCACCCTTAACATTTTCTTGCACATCCTTAATGCTGTTATTTAAGGCAGCCGCATTCCGCAAGACTTTCGCGAAGCCCTGCCTTGGCCGCTTCCTCCATAGGGTACAGCGGCAATCTGCACGGGCCTGCCTCAAGCCCGAGAATATTCATAGCTTCCTTAACGGGTATCGGGTTTACATCCGAAAACATTGCATTCATAAGGCCGTTATATTTAATCTGCATATCGGCGGCCTTTTTAACGTTGCCCGCAAAATACTCCGCACATATATCGTGCATAACATTCGGCAAAATATTTGAAAGCACCGAAATTACACCGACACCGCCCAAGGACAAAACGGGAACTGTTTGATCATCATTACCCGAATATATATCAAGCTCATCTCCGCAAAGATAGCGGGTTTTTGCAATTGCGGAAAGATCGCCGTTTGCTTCCTTTGTTGCAACAATATTTGGATGCTTTGCAAGCTCCCTGTAGGTTTCGGGCTTTATTGCAACACCCGTACGTGACGGAACATTGTAAAGCATAATCGGCTTATTCACACGATCGGCAATGTAATTGTAATGCGCAACGAGACCCCGCTGTGAGGTTTTGTTGTAGTAGGGCGTCACCATTAAAAAGGCATCGGCACCCGCACTCTCGGCATCGGCGCACAGCCCCACGGAATATTTTGTATCGTTACTGCCGGTGCCCGCAATAAGGGGAACCCTGCCGTTAATTGCCTTTGCTGCCGTTTCAATCACCTTTAGGTGCTCATCATAATTAAGGGTGGATTTTTCACCTGTTGTTCCGCAAATCACAAGTGCGTCAATACCGCCCTCAATCTGCTCGTCAACAAGTGTCTCAAGGCGTTCAAAATTAACGCTGCCGTCGGCAAGCATCGGCGTAATCAGTGCTGTTGCGGCACCGGTGAATATTCGTTTTTTCATAAAAAGACCACTCCCGAAAAAAATATTTTATTATCGGTTATCAATCCATATATCCCTTTGCGCACAAAAGCTCTGCTAACAGCACAGCGCCGCCTGCGGCACCGCGCAAAGTGTTGTGTGAAACGCAAACGAATTTATAATCATACTGTGTATCCTCACGCAAGCGACCGACCGAAACCGCCATACCGCCCTCAATATCACGGCAAAGCTTTGTTTGGGGCATATCATCCTCGGTGTAATAGTGCAAGAACCTATTGGGTGCGTGCGGCAGACAAAGCCTTTGCGGCTCACCCGAAAAGCTTTCCCAGCGCTCGAGAATTTCCTGCTTTGAGGGCTTGTTTTTAAAGGTTACGAAAACCGAGGCCAAGTGACCGTCGGATACAGGCACGCGAATGCACTGCGCGGTAAATTTCGGGCTCTCGGCCGGAACAATTTGACCACCGCTTACGGTGCCCCAAATTTTCAGCGGCTCCTTTTCGCTTTTTTCTTCCTCACCGCCGATATAAGGTATAACATTATCGATCATCTCGGGCCAACGCTCAAAGGTTTTGCCCGCGCCCGAAATTGCCTGATAGGTGGAAACCAAAACCTTATCCACTCCGAAATCCTTATCAAGCGGATAAAGTGCCGGAACATAGCTTTGCAGCGAGCAGTTTGATTTTACGGCAATAAATCCGCGCTTTGTGCCAAGGCGCTTTCTTTGCGCGGGTATTATTTCCAAATGCTCTGCGTTTATTTCCGGTATTATCATAGGCACATCGGGGGTGAAGCGGTGTGCGCTGTTGTTGGAAACTATGGGGCATTCGTGCTTGGCATAAGCCTCCTCAAGTGCTTTAATCTCATCCTTTTTCATATTTACCGCACAAAAGCAGAAATCAACCTCGGCGGTGATTTTTTCAATATCACGCGTAGCATCAAGCACGGTTAAGTCTTTAAGTGCTTCGGGTATCGGCTCCTTCATTGCCCAACGGTTGCCGAGTGCCTCGGAATAGGTTTTTCCCGCCGAGCCGGCGCTTGCGGCAAGCACGGTAACGTTAAACCAAGGATGATTATGTAAAAGCAGTGCAAAGCGCTGGCCTACCATTCCCGTAGCGCCTATTATACCGACATTGTATTTTTTCATTTAAAACATTCCCTTCAAGGATTTTTGCAATTCGGGGCTTGATATATAAGCCGTTTTACAATATAATAAATATACCATTCCCGAGAATGTTTGTCAATTTATTTTATGCCGAAAGAAAAGAGAAGTTAATTGATTTATGATGAAAACAAGTGATTTTTTTTACGATTTACCCGAGGAGCTGATTGCTCAAACACCAATTGAGCCGCGCAACTTTTCGCGGATGATGGTTTTATCCGCCGCAAGCGGCGATATAGAGCACAGGCATTTTTATGATTTGCCGCAGTATTTAAAGCCGGGCGACTGCCTGGTTTTAAACGACACCCGCGTTTTACCCGCACGCATTTTCGGCACCAGAGATGATACAGGTGCCGTAGTTGAATTTGTCCTTTTAAGGGAGCGGGGCGATAAGCTGTGGGAATGTCTTGCAGGGCCCGGCAAAAAAGCGAAAAAGGGCTGTCGCTTCACCTTTTCAAATAAGCTTTCTGCCGAGATTGCGGATGTATGCGATGACGGTAACCGTATGGTTAAATTTTTGTGTGATGGCAATTTTTTTGCCGTGCTTGATGAAATAGGCCAAATGCCTCTGCCACCATATATTAAAGCAAAGCTTGAAGACAAGGAACGCTACCAAACGGTTTATTCAAAGGATTTGGGCTCTGCCGCAGCTCCTACGGCAGGACTGCATTTCACCGAGGAAATGCTTGAGCAAATCAAAAATATGGGGATCAGTCTCGCTTATGTAACGCTGCACGTGGGGCTCGGAACCTTCAGACCGGTAAAGGTTGACGATGTAACACAGCATAAAATGCATACCGAATACTTTTACATTTCAAAGGAAGCGGCAGATACAATCAACACCGCCAAGCGCAACGGCGGCAGAGTAATTTGCGTGGGCACAACCTCCTGCCGAACCGTGGAAAGCTGCGCTTCGTTTTACGGTGAAATTAAGGAATGCTCGGGTGATACCGATATTTTCATATATCCCGGCTACAAATTTAAGTGTATGGACGGGCTTATCACCAATTTTCATTTGCCCGAAAGCACCCTTATAATGCTGGTTTCCGCCTTTGCGGGATACGACAATGTGATGAACGCTTATAAAACCGCCGTAAAAGAAAAATACCGCTTCTTCAGCTTTGGGGATGCAATGTTTATCGGATAAAAGAATTTTCGATTTGTAATGTAAAGTAGGCTTTCAAACTATGCTTATGGGATATAAGATTTTGATGAAAATAATTTAAAATATATTGACAGAATAGGATATATCCCATATAATAAAGTATAGGATATTTCACATATAAATGGAGAAAATACTGATGATGAAATTTCAAATCAAGTACTCTAAAGATGCTTTGAAATTTCTTGCAAAATTAGACAAGAAATCTGTATCACGAATCAGAGAAGCAATATCAGGACTAACCACCACTCCGCCTATTGGTGATATTAAAACAATGCAAGGTTATGATGACGGAAGAAAACGCCTTCGAGTTGGATCGTGGAGAATTATTTACAAGCAAGTGTCTGAAGATGTTTTTGAAATAATTTATGTGATTGATATTGGCAATCGTGGCGATATTTATAAATAAAAATTAGGAGGAAATTGTGATGTCAACAATTGTTATACAAGCAGCCGAACTTATGCAGGCTTTACCGCAAAGCGAACAACAATTTGCTTATGAATTTATCAAAAAGTTGGTTTTGGCTTGGGATCCCGATTTTACCAAAGTAACAGACGAAGAAAAGAACCGCATTTTACAAGCCGAAAAAAGCGGTTTTGTGAATGACGAAGATATTGATTGGAATAGCATTGGAATTTAATAATGACGAAAAATTTTAAAGAATCTCTTTCGGAACTGATGAACGATGCTGATTTTAAAAAAGAATACGATCGACTTCAACCTGAATTCGCAATTATTCAGGCTATACTTGATGCGAGAAAAACGGCAGGACTGACACAAAAGGATTTAGCCGACCGTACCGGTATCGCACAGGCAGACATCAGCAAATTAGAAAACGGAAATGCCAACCCCTCGCTTCGTACATTAAAGCGACTTGCCGAGGGAATGGGAATGCAATTAAAGGTTGAATTTTGTCCCTCAAACCGTTAAATCCGTTAATTAACACATAATTCAGCAATACCCGGGTATTCACATCACTGTAAATACCCGGGTATTTTTATTTTCAATTCACACGGCTTTCACATCACTTTGAAGCATCAATCACCTTTTGAACCAGTGCCGCCGGAACCTCCTCATAGCGCACGGGTGTGAGTGTAAAGGATGCGGTGCCCTGCGTTATTGAGCGCATTGCGGTTGAAAAATCGCTCATTTCCGACATCGGAACCTCGCCTACAATTTCCTGCATTTTGTTCTCTGCGGGATTCATTCCGATAATGCGGCCGCGACGCTTGTTAATATCCCCTATCACGTCACCCAGCATTTCATCCGGTACAAGCACGTTAAGCGTGCCTATAGGCTCCAAAAGCACGGGAGCCGCCTGCGGTATTCCCTCCTTAAAGGCAACTGCCGCCGCCATTTTAAAGGCCATTTCCGAGGAATCAACCGGGTGGTAAGAGCCGTCCACAAGGGTAGCCTTAATGCCTACCATTGGGTATCCGGCCAGAACACCGCGGGCGGTACATTCCTTAAGTCCCTTTTCAACTGCGGGGAAGAAGCCCTTGGGCACTGCTCCGCCGAACACCTTTTCCTCAAACACAAGCTCATCCGAATCACACGGTTCAAATTCTATCCACACATCCCCGAACTGACCGTGACCGCCCGATTGCTTTTTGTGGCGACCCTGAACCTTAACGGATTTTCTTATGGTTTCGCGGTAGGCGATTTTCGGCGTTTTAAGCTCAATTTCGGCGCCGAATTTTGTTTTAAGGCGGGAGGCTATTACATCGATATGCTGCTCACCGAGTGCGGAAAGTATTTGCTCATGTGTTTCGTTATCGGTGTAAACCCTGATTGTGGGGTCCTCCTCCGAAAGGCGGGCGAAGGCCTGTGTGATTTTTTCCTCATCGCCCTTTGCCTTTGGATACACCGCAACCGAAATGGTAGGTGCCGGAAATTCGGTTTTTTCCGCCGCAACGGTACCCGAGGTCGAAAGTGTATCCCCCGTCAAAACATTGCCGAGCTTTGAAACCGAGCCTATATCACCCGCGATTATTTCGTCGGCCTCCTCCTGCTTGCCGCCCTTGAGCCACATTATTTTGGAAATGCGTTCTTCATTGCCGGTGCGGCCGTCAATCAGCCTTATATCGTTTTTGATTTTGCCCGAAAGCACGCGGAAGTAAGAAAGCTTGCCCACAAACGGGTCGGCAATTGTTTTAAACACATAAAGTGCATTTTCGCCGGCCGCATCAAAGGCGGCCTCAGAGCCGTCGGCGGCTGTGTAATGTGTATCGGCGGCAGAGGGCAGAATTTCAAGCAAGGTATCTGCCATAAGCGGCACGGCAGCCCCCGTTTGCTGAACACCTGAAAATACGGGGCAAATTTCACCCGAAAGCATACCCTTTTTAAGACCCGCTATAATCTCCTCGGGGGTAAATTCCTCACCGGAAAAATATTTTTCCATAAGTGCATCATCAACGGTTGCAACCGCTTCCAAAAGCATACTGCGCATTTCATCGGCCTCATGACTTACGGGCATACGCAGCTCCTTAAGCTCAATTCCGTCACAGGCATAAGCCTTGTTTGTTATAAGATCTATGTATGCCTTAACCTCGTCATTTTCAATGTAAGGAATTACAACCGGGCAGATAACGGCACCGTAATTTCCCGCAAGTGCCGATATAACACGGTAAAAATGTGCGTGTGTGGAATCAAGCTTACCGACAAAAAACGCAACGGCCTTGTGCATATTCCGTGCCTTTTGAAATGCCAGCTTGGCGCCGGTTGTAAGGCCGGATTTGCCCGATACCGCTATCAGTGCACTGTCGGCAGCGGCAAGTGCCTCACAAACACCGCCCGCAAAATCGAAAAGACCCGGAGCATCTATAATGTTAAGCTTGTGCTCTTTAATTTCAAGCGAATAAACAGAGGTTGAAACCGAGGTTTTGCGCTTCTTTTCTTCGGGGTCAAAATCCATTACAGTGGTACTGTCGGCAATTTTGCCTATGCGCTCGGTTGCCTTGCCGTAAAAAAGAACGGCATCCGCCAATGTGGTCTTACCCGAGCCGCCGTGGCCAAGCAGGGCAAGATTGTGTATTTTTTCCTGAGAATACTGTTTCAATATAATGCACTCCTTTGAAATATCCCGTTCGGGACAAGTGAGCTTAAGAAAGCACCGCTTTCCGATCACTAAAGTATTTTAGAGTATTATATCACATAAGCTTAGCAAATACAACCAATATTTTTATCTTTAGCATATAAAAATTATAGAAATGTCATAATACCGTATTTTTTGTAATTTTTTTGTTCAAAAAGTAAAAATATCTGACAAAAGCTTGCTCCCCACACCGCCGAATAAACTCACGATTGACTTTATTCGGCGGTTATTGTAAAATATAAACGATACAATCGGTGTTATATGCCGAATTGCGATATTTTTTAAAAAAAATCGGTGTGAAAGGATTTTGTGGTAATTATGAAGCCTGTTTACAAGCGTATACTATTGAAGCTCAGCGGTGAGGTTCTTGCGGGAGAAAAAGGTACCGGAATTGATTTTGACAAGGTGCTTGAGGTTTGCGAAAGCATAAAGGAATGTAACGAAATGGGCGTTGAGGTTGCTGTGGTTGTAGGCGGCGGAAACTTCTGGCGCGGCCGCTCCGGCGGTAAGATGGACAGAACACGTGCCGACCATATGGGTATGCTTGCCACCTCTATAAACGCTTTGGCCCTTGCCGATGCACTTGAACAGCTCGGCGTTACCGCGCGTGTTCAAACCGCAATAGAAATGCGGCAGATAGCCGAGCTTTACATTCGCAACAAGGCGGTTCGGCATCTTGAAAAGGGGCGCGTTGTAATTTTCGGCTGCGGCACGGGTAACCCCTTCTTTTCAACCGATACAGGCGCTGCTTTACGTGCCGCCGAGATAGGTGCGGATGTTATTTTCAAGGCCACAAATGTTGACGGTGTTTACGACAGTGACCCGAAGAAAAACCCGCAGGCTGTGAAGTACGATACGCTTTCCCATATGGAGGTTCTGCAAAAGGAGCTGCACGTTATGGACAGCACAGCCGCTTCACTTTGTATGGATAACGGCATAAGCATACTCGTATTCAATTTAAACGACCCGCATAACATAGTAAGGGCTGTTTCTGGCGAGCAGATAGGCACGCTTGTAAAATAAAACACACATTTTTTAAAGGAGAAATTTTTTATGAAAGAGCTGCTCAAAAACACAGAGGATAAAATGAATAAAACCGTTGGTGTACTCGAAAGAGATTACAAGGCCGTAAGAGCCGGCAGAGCGAATGTTGCCGTGCTTGACCGCATTGCCGTTGATTATTACGGTTGCCCCACACCCATTCAGCAAATGGCGGCCGTCTCCGTGCCGGAGCCGCGCGTGCTTATGATACAGCCGTGGGATGCCACCACACTTAAGGAAATCGAGAAGGCCATTCTCACTTCGGACATCGGCATTAATCCCCAAAACGACGGCAGGGTTATCCGCCTTTCCTTCCCCCCGCTTACCGAGGAGCGCCGCAAAGACATTGTTAAGGATGTTAAAAAATCGGCTGAGGACAGCAAGGTTGCCGTGCGCAACACCCGCCGTGATGCCATTGAAAAGCTCAAAGGGCTTAAAAAGGCCAACACCATAACCGAGGATGATGTGGCCGACGGTGAAAAGAAAATTCAAAACCTTACCGATAAGTACTGCAAGGAAATTGATACTTTGGCAGAACAAAAGGAAAAGGAAATAATGGAAATATAGCTTTTTCGGCAGGTGATGATAATGTTTTTACCGAAAAAGCAGGCCGAGCGCCCACTTCCCCGCCACATAGCAATTGTTATGGACGGAAACGGGCGCTGGGCAAAAAAGCGCGGTCTTCCCCGCTCGGCAGGTCACGCGGCCGGTGCGAAGACCTTTAAAACAATTGCACGCTATTGCAACAAAATAGGGCTTGAATACTTAACCGTTTACGCTTTTTCAACCGAGAATTGGAAGCGCCCGCGCGAGGAGGTAGACGGTATTATGAACCTTTTGCGTGATTATTTAAGGGATGCGGAAAATTTTAAGGATGATAACATAAAGGTTCGCTTTTTGGGGGACAGAACACCGCTTGCGGAGGATATTAAGGAGCTTATGGCAAAAAACGAGAAGGGCTCGGAAAATGCCACAGGCCTGCAGCTTAACATTGCGGTGAATTACGGTGGCAGAGATGAGCTTGTAAATGCGGTAAAGGCCCTTGTAACAGAGGGCTTTTCGGCTGATGAAATTAACGAAGACTTGATTTCCGACAGGCTCTATACCGCAGGTATGCCGGATCCGGATTTTATCATACGGCCCAGCGGTGAATACCGAACCTCAAATTACCTTTTGTGGCAATCGGCCTATTCGGAGTACTGGTTTTCCGATATTCTGTGGCCGGACTTCACCCCAAGGCATTTGGAAAAAGCCATAGATGCCTATAATCACAGAAATCGCCGCTTCGGCGGTGTTTGAAAGGAAGCCTTTAATTATGAAAACTCGGATAATATCCGGTGTACTTATGGTTATTGCGGTTTCTGCCGTGGTAGCTCTCGGAATTATCGTTAACCCGCTGTTTATAACAGCCTTTATTGCCGCCGTTGCCGTTATCGGAATTTATGAGATCTTGCACAATGCAGTCGGCATTAATTCACACCCGGCACTTGTGGGTGCCTGTGTATATGTTGCCTTAATGGTTTTTGCAATAGACGGCAGCACCGGTGCGCGGCTTCAGGAGGCCTTTGATGTTACTCACAGAGCCTACATTAAGCTCACCTTTACAATGGCACTCAGTATCATCTACTTTATTTGGTCGGCAGTTATGACCCTTGTGTGCCACAAAGATTTTAAGCTGTCACACATAGTCGCGCTTTGTGCAATGCCCATTCCCGTGGCCTTTGCATTCAGCTCACTCGGGGTAGTTATAAATCATTCCCACGGGCTGTATTATCTTTTAATGCTGCTTAACTTTTCAAGTGTTTGCGATATGGGTGCTTATTTTGTGGGAAGCACTCTCGGTCACCACAAGCTTTGTCCCGAAATCAGCCCCAAAAAAACGGTTGAAGGGGCTGTCGGCGGAATACTTTCAAGCATTCTGTTCACCTTTATTTTGGGCTTTTCCTTCTCATTTGAAAAAAATCTTTTAAATGCGGTTATACTTACGGTACCGTTTTGCATACTCGGTATGGTAGGTGATTTATTCGCATCGGCAATAAAGCGTGCGGCAGGTATTAAGGATTACGGTAATTTAATACCCGGTCACGGCGGAATAATCGATCGCTTTGACAGCATAATTATGACTGCTCCGCTTTTGTATTTGTTCATTGCAATAGGGGTAATATAAATGAAAAGGCTTGCAATATTAGGCTCTACCGGCTCAATCGGTACGCAGGCTGTTGAGGCAGCCTTGCATAACGGCTTTGAAATAACCGCTCTTGCGGCAGGTGTGAATGTTGACGCCGCCGAGGAGCAGGCGCGCAGGCTGAAGCCGCGGCTTGTTGCAATGTATGATGAAAGCGCCGCACGTGAGCTTTCGCTGCGGCTGAGGGATACCTCAGTTCGTGTGCTTTCGGGTGAGGACGGTGTAATTGAAGCTGCCCGCACTGAGTGTGACATTGTGCTCAATTCCATTGTGGGAATAGCAGGTCTTAAGCCTACCCTTGCCGCAATAGATTGCGAAACCACGGTGGCACTTGCAAACAAAGAGACCCTTGTTGCGGGCGGAGAGCTTGTAAATAAAATACGCAGTGAAAAAAATGTTGCCTTGCTTCCCGTGGACAGTGAGCATTCGGCAATTTTTCAGTCACTTCAAGGTGCGCCGTACGGTTCGCTGAAAAAAATATTGCTTACGGCATCGGGCGGGCCTTTCTACGGAAAAAAGCGTGCCGACCTTGAAAACGTAACACCGGCCGATGCACTCCGGCATCCCAATTGGTCTATGGGTGCTAAAATCACAATAGATTCGGCTACCCTTATGAACAAGGGACTTGAGGTTATTGAAGCAGTAAGGCTCTTTAATGTTTCTGCCGATGATATAGAGGTGCTTGTTCACAGGCAAAGTATTGTTCACTCTGCGGTAGAGCTGTCGGACGGTGCGGTTATAGCACAGCTCGGCACACCCGATATGCGATTGCCTATCCAATATGCTCTCACCTACCCCGAACGCTCGGATTTTGCGTTTGAGAGACTGAGCCTCACTGATATAGGCACACTCACCTTTGAAAAGCCGGATACAGAAACCTTCCGCTGCCTGCCTGTATGCATAGCGGCGGTAAAGGAGGGCGGCCTTGCTCCGGCCGCGGTAAACGGCGCAAACGAGGAGGCTGTGGCGCTGTTTTTGCAGGGCAAAATCAAGTTTTTGCAGATAGCGGACTTGGTTGAAAAAGCACTTTTAAACGTGCAAAACAAAAAGAATTTCGATTTAGAGGATATATTATATACAGACAAGGCGGCAAGAAGGCTTGTACGTGAAAGTATTATTTAGGCGTATTTTCATTTGTCGTCTTTGTAAGGCGTAAAGCGGGTGGTTATTATTTCGGCATTTTTAAAGGTATGGGGCGAGGTATGGCCCTATCTTGTTGCGGTGGCCCTTTTTTTGGTGCTTATTATTATTCACGAATTCGGCCATTTTATTGCGGCAAAGCTCTTGGGTGTAAGAGTAAACGAATTTGCGGTAGGCTTTGGCCCCAAAATTTTATCAAAGCAGGGGCGTGAAACCAAATACTCGCTTAATCTTATTCCCCTCGGTGGCTACTGCGCAATGGAAGGTGAGGACGAAGTAAGCGGCGATAACCGCGCCTTTTGCAATAAAAAGCCGTGGCGGCGTTTCCTTATTGTTGCAATGGGGGCTGTTTTCAATCTGTTGCTCGGGCTTATTATTGTTGCAATAACATTAGCTCCGCAGGAGCGCTTCAGCTCAACCGTTGTGGCGGAATTTAAGCATGGCGCCGTAAGCTCGGAAAGCGGGCTTGCCGTGAACGATAAAATTGTTGCGGTTGACGGCAGAAAAATTTTTTCCACCTATGATTTAAGCTATGCTTTCACAAATGTTAAAAACGGTCAGGTTGATATAACCGTTAAGCGTGACGGCAAAAAAGCAGTGCTTAAGGATGTCACCTTTAATTCCGAGGAGGAAAACGGAATAAGCTATTTAACCGTTGATTTTTATGTTTACGGAATTGAAAAGAATATCGGCTCATACATTAAGCAAACCTGTGCCACCGCCGCCTCCTACTGCGCCGTGGTTTGGCGCTCGCTTGTTGACCTTATCGGTGGAAAATACGGTATAAGCGCGGTTTCGGGCCCTGTGGGTGTAACTGCGGCAATAGGCTCGGCCGCAAAGCAAAGCCTTGAAAATCTGTTGCCTATAATGGCACTTATTACAATTAATCTGGGTATTTTCAACCTGTTGCCCATTCCCGCGCTTGACGGCGGAAGGCTTGTGTTCATTTTGTTTGAAATGATTTTCAGAAAGCCCATTCCGCAAAAATACGAGGCCGTGATTCACGCAGTGGGCTTTGCGGTGCTTATAGGCTTTATGTTGCTTATTACGGCAAAGGATATTTTCGGACTTATAAGGTGAGGAAATGTTTACTTCAAAGGATACAAAGGCCGTTAAGGTAGGTAAAATTGAAATAGGCGGCGGCGCACCTATAACGGTTCAGTCAATGCTGAATGTGCCTGTTAATGATATCGAGGGCAATGTTGAACAAGCCCTGCGGCTTGAGGCCGCCGGCTGTGATATTATACGTGTTACCGTGCCCGATTCAGGCTCGGCCAAAACCCTTGCCGCAATTAAGGAGAGGGTTTCCGTTCCCATTGTGGCCGATATACACTTTGATTACAGGGCTGCGCTTGAAAGCATTGCGGCCGGTGCGGATAAAATTCGCATAAACCCGGGCAATATCGGCTCGGAGGACAGGGTGCGTGCCGTAGCAGATGCCTGTCGAAATGCAGGTGTCCCTATCAGAATAGGGGTTAATTCCGGCTCACTTGAAAAGGAAATTTTGGCAAAATACGGCTCCCCCACCCCCGAAGCTATGGTGGAAAGCGGACTTTACCACATTTCACTGCTTGAAAAGTTTGATTTTGACAATATTGTACTCTCCCTTAAAAGCTCCGATACCGCAAAAATGTACAAGGCCTACTGCTTAGCGGCGGAAAAGTGCCGCTATCCCCTGCATTTGGGGGTTACCGAGGCCGGCACCGCCGAAACGGGAACAATAAAATCGGCGGCGGGCATCGGCGGGCTTTTGCTCAGGGGTATAGGTGATACCGTGCGGATTTCCTTAACCGATGATCCCGTGCGTGAGGTTGAAGCGGGAATAAAGCTTTTAAAGGTATTGGGCCTCAGAAGCTGCGGTGTTAAGTTTGTTTCCTGCCCTACCTGCGGCAGAACTAAAATAGATTTGATTAAAATAGCCGCCGAGGCCGAAAAAAGACTTGCCGGCTGTAAAAAGAACATAACGGTTGCTATTATGGGCTGTGTTGTAAACGGTCCGGGTGAGGCACGTGAAGCCGATATAGGCATTGCAGGCGGCGATGGCTGCGGAGTGATTTTCAAAAACGGCGAAGTTTTAAAAAAGGTTCCCGAGGCAGCACTCCTTGATGAGCTGATAGCGGAAATTGAAAAAATACCGAACGGAGAGAAATAAGAATGACTTATTTATCTGATATTGAAATTGCACAGCAGTGCCGAATGAAGCCAATCACCGAAATTGCACGGGCTTTGGAAATCGAACCTCGGCATTTGGAGCTTTACGGCAATTACAAGGCAAAGCTCGACCCCGCCGCCACTGCACAAAAAAACGGCAAAAAGGGCAAGCTTGTGCTTGTTACCGCCATAACACCGACCCCCGCGGGTGAGGGCAAAACCACAACCACAATCGGCCTTGCCGATGGCTTGAAAAGAATAGGCAAGCGAGTGTGCGTTGCCCTGCGTGAGCCCTCACTCGGTCCTGTTTTCGGCATAAAGGGCGGCGCCGCAGGCGGCGGTTTTGCACAGGTTGTGCCTATGGAGGATATAAATTTGCATTTCACGGGTGATTTTCATGCAATAGGCGCCGCCAACAATCTTTTGGCGGCCATGCTTGACAATCACATTCATCAGGGCAACAGCCTCGGTATTGATGTGCGAAAAATCACCTGGAAGCGCTGTGTGGATATGAACGACCGTCAGCTTAGATTTATAACCGACGGTCTCGGCGGGCGGGCAAACGGTGTTCCGCGGGAGGACGGCTTCGACATTACGGTTGCAAGCGAAATTATGGCGGTGCTTTGCCTTGCCGAAAATATTACCGACCTTAAAGAACGCCTTTCAAGAATTATTGTGGGCTACACCTACTCCGATGAGCCCGTAACCGCCGGTCAGCTTAATGCGCAGGGCGCTATGGCCGCACTGCTGAAGGATGCCGTAAAGCCAAATTTGGTTCAAACACTTGAGGGCACACCCGCACTTGTTCACGGTGGCCCGTTTGCCAACATTGCGCACGGCTGTAATTCTGTGACCGCTACCAAAGCCGCAATGTGCCTTAGTGATTACACCGTTACCGAAGCGGGCTTTGGGGCAGATCTCGGGGCGGAAAAGTTTTTTGATATTAAATGCAGAACCGCAGGCCTTGTGCCCGATGCTGTTGTTATGGTTGCAACCGTACGCGCGCTTAAAATGCACGGCGGGCTCGGTAAAGCCAACCTCGGTGAAGAAAATCTCGAAGCGCTTGAAAGGGGTATTCCCAATCTTTTGCGCCATACCGCAAACATTAAAAATGTTTACAAGCTCCCCTGTGTTGTGGCAATTAACCGCTTCCCCACCGATACAGATAAGGAAATTGATTTCATAATCGAAAAATGCCGTGATTTGGGCGTTAACACCGTTCTTTCCAACGTGTGGGCGGATGGCGGCCGCGGCGGTGAGGCACTTGCCCGCGAGGTTGTGCGCCTGTGCGATGAGGAAAAAGGCGATTTTAAATTTGCCTACCCTCTTGAAGCGGATATTAAGGAAAAAATTAACGCCGTGGTTAAAAAGGTTTACGGCGGCAGCTCGGTCTGCTTTACTCCCAATGCCGAAAAACAGGCGGCAAGGCTTACTGCCCTCGGCTTCGGTAATTTACCTGTTTGTATGGCAAAAACACAGTACAGCTTTTCCGATGACCCCGCAAAATCAGGCGCACCTACGGATTTCACGGTAACCGTGCGCAATCTTAAGGTCTCGGCCGGGGCGGGCTTTATTGTGGCACTTACGGGTGATATTATGACTATGCCCGGGCTACCCAAGGTTCCTGCCGCAGAGCATATTGATATTGACGAAAACGGAAAAATTACAGGTCTGTTTTAAATTTAACACATACAAATCACACCGCTCGGCTTTGCTTTTAAGTTGCCGAGCGGTGTGATTTTTTTTAGGCGAACTGACTGTAATAAAGCGCGGCGTAGGCGCCGTTTTTATCAAGCAATTCTCTGTGATTGCCCTGTTCTGTAATATTCCCGTTTTCCATAAACAGAATTACATCCGCATCTCTCACGGTAGAAAGCCTGTGAGCAATAACAAAGCTTGTTCTGCCCTTCATCAGCCTTTTCATGGCGTGGCTGATTTCCATTTCGGTGCGGGTATCCACGCTTGAGGTCGCCTCATCCAAAATAATAACCGGCGGGTCACACAGAAAAACACGTGCAATGGTTAAAAGCTGTCTTTGTCCGACAGATAAATTACCCGTCTCATTATCAAGCACGGTGTCATACCCTTGCGGCATTGTGCGAATAAAATAATCCGCCTTAGCGGCCTTTGCCGCCGCTTTAATTTCCTCAAGGGTGGCATTCGGCTTTCCGTAGGCAATGTTTTCGGCAACAGTTCCGCCGAAAAGCCAGGTATCCTGCAAAACCATACCGAAATTGCTCCGCAGGGTATTTCTTGTAAGCTCGGTAGTGGGTACACCGTCCAATGTAATTTGGCCGCCGTTCACCTCATAAAAACGCATAAGCAGATTTATTAGCGTAGTCTTTCCCGCTCCCGTTGAGCCTACCACTGCAATTTTTTGCCCGGGCTTTGCAGTAAAATCAATATTTTTCATTAAAATTTTATCCGCAGTGTAGCCAAAGCTTATGTTCCTAAAGGCAATTTCACCCTTTACGCTTTCCGGTTCAACAGGTGATGCCGTATCGGGAATTTCCTCCTCGGCATCTAAAAAATCAAAGGTTCTCTCTGCCGAAGCCAAGGCCGATTGCAACGAATTTATCATATAAGAGGTTTCGGTTAACGGCTCGGCCGCTATGTTTATATACTGAAAAAATGCCTGAACAACACCCACAGTCATTTTTCCGCTCGGAATACGCGAACAGGCACTCAGCATAATTACCGCCTGCGATATTCGGGACAGCAGGCGTATAAGCGGGTTTACACAGTTTTGCAGAAAATCCGCCCTTTTGGTTGCAGTGCGAAGCCTATCAACAGCATTTCCAAGCGTTTTTACACTTTCGGCCTCGCGGTTGTATGCGCGTATAACATCTCTGCCTGTATAGTATTCCTCCGCAATACCGGTGAGAAGTGCAAGCCCCTCCTGCCTTTCGGCCGCGGCCGAAAGATTTTTTGTTGAAACAGAGCCGGTTATTAAAAGGCTGAGCACCGTAAATCCCAAAAAAAGCAGTGTAAGCCGCGGACTGTAATAAAACATAAAGAAAAGTGCACCCGCAAGTGTTCCTATGGCGGTAATAAGCTTTAAAAGACCTGTTTGCAGTGTTTCCGAAACCTTGTCGAGGTCACTTGTAACGCGGCTTAAAATTTCACCCGGGCGGTTACCGTCGAAAAAGCTGAGCGGCAATTTGTTAAGCTTTCGGCTGATTTGCGTGCGCAGTGTCAGTATAAGCTTTTCGGCAACGTTAGCCATTAAATAGCCCTGCAAAAAGTAAAACACACCTGTAAAAACATACATTGCCGAAAGCAAAAGCATATCCTTACCTAGCGTTTCCCATGGCATTGAAAATTTTGTGCCGTTTTTTACACACAGGCGTATGGTTTCAAATAGACGGTCGATAACATCGGCACTGTAAAACGGAGAATATACTGTTAACACCACATAAATAACAATGCAAATACCCACAACAGCAAGCTTAAGCCGCTGATTTTTGAGCTGACCGAAAAGTCGTGCCGAGGTTTTAAAGGCACTTCTCGGCACCTCCTCGCCAAGGTGCCTGTTCTTTTTATTATCACTCATTTTCTCCCGCCCCCTTTGTTTGTGACTCAAATATTTCTCTGTAAACGTCACAGCTTTCCAAAAGCTCCTCATGCTTGCCAATTCCCACAGGCTCACCGTCATTCAAAACAATAATGTTGTCGGCGTGAACAATACTGCTTATTCGCTGTGCTATAATAACAACCGCCGCATTTTCAGTTTCGGGCACAAGCGCACGGCGCAGAGCCGCATCGGTTTTAAAATCAAGTGCCGAAAAGCTGTCATCAAATATATAAAGCTCCGGCTTTTTAACCAAAGCACGTGCTATTGAAAGCCGTTGCCGCTGCCCGCCCGAAAAGTTGGTTCCGCCCTGCGCCACAAAGGAATTTAATTTATCAGGCAGCTTTTCAACAAATTCCTTTGCCTGTGCAATTTCAAGCGCGTGCCAAAGCTCCTTTTCTGTTGCATTTGGATTACCGTAGCTTAAATTTTCCGCCACAGTACCCGAAAAAAGCCACGCTCTTTGCTGAACAAAGGACAAATGCTCTCGCAGCTGCCTTTGCGGCATTTCACGAATATCGGTTCCGCAAAGTAAAATTCTGCCATCGGTCACATCGTTAAAACGCATTATAAGTGAAGCAACGGTAGATTTACCGCTTCCCGTTCCTCCGATAACGGCGGTGGTTTCGCCCCTGTTGCAAGCAAAGCTTAAGCCCTTAAGGGTATATTCATCGGTATCGGCAAAACGGAACGAAACATTTTCAAAGGATAAAACCGCCTTTTCGTTTTCACAAACGGGAATATCGGCCTCGGTTTTATCCGCAATTGTGGGTGAAAAATCAAGCACTTCACCTATTCGGTTGCAGCACTCAAGCGCACGCGGCAGGGTTAAAATTACCATTTGCGCCATCATAAGGAAAAAGAGTGAGAGCATGGCATATTCGATAATTGCGGTTATATCCCCTATTTCAAAATGTCCTGCGGTAATTCTCGCTCCGCTTAAGTAATACACAATAACTATAAACATATTAACCGCAAAAAACGAGCCGCCGTCAAGAACGGCAAACTGCTTATTGACTTTAATTGCGGTTTCGGCGTAGCTTTCAAATTCGCGGCACATACGTTTTTCCTCATGCTTTTCCTTGTTAAAAGCGCGAATAACCCGCACACCCGTTATGTTTTCAAGCAAAACCCTGCTCATTTCATCAAGCTTAATTTGCAGTTTCTTAAAA
Organism: uncultured Ruminococcus sp.; assembly: GCA_964555975.1. Taxonomy (GTDB): domain Bacteria; phylum Bacillota; class Clostridia; order Oscillospirales; family Acutalibacteraceae; genus UBA737. Next base: position 32,285 of record CAZKUO010000012.1, read on the forward strand.
ATCGGCGAAGCACTGTGCATAATAAAGCCGCAAACAACCGATATAACAACAAGTGTTGCTAAAAGCACCGTGCCGAGCAATGTATCAACACGGAACGCAAAAACAAGCGATATTATAAATATAAACGGCACGGGAAACAGCATTTGAAAGCAGTTGCCCAAAGCAAACTGAATGTTCGTTATATCCGACACGGTTCTTGTGGTAAGCGAAGCCGTACCGAAGGAGCGAAAATCTGTGCCGGCAAGAGCTATGCTTTTTTCGTAAATTGCATTTCGCATATCGGCGCCGACCCTTGAAGTAAGGTCAGAGCAAAAATAGGCCGATGCAATCATAGCAACACCGGAAATAACCGCCGCAATCAGCATTTTAACACTCACACTGAGCAGCACTGAAAAATCAGTTCCCGCCGTTGTACCGAGATTAAGCATTTGTGCGGCATAGGTGGGAATTATAACTGCACCCACCGTATCAACAAAGGCCAAAAGTATTGTAATAAAGCATAAGCCGGCGTGCGGCTTTAAAAAACGTAAAATAATCCTCATATAACAATTTCCTCAAAAAATTTCATTTCCCGAATTTCCCGCACCGTGCGGCGAATTTACCTCTAAAGCAGTTATTCTGCTTTTTAATTCCGCTATATATTTTTTTGTGGTGCAAAGCATACGCTCACATTCTTCGTGAGAAAGGCTTGCAAAGCTTTCACATTCGGCGGCTATCAACGGAGAAATGTATTCCTCAATAAATTTTTTTCCGTTATCCGTGGGCTTTATCAGCTTGTTTTTTCGGTTGCCGGGGACTGACTCCAAAAATATTATGTTTTTCCTTTCCAAATCCTTAAGTGCGGAATTAACGGTCTGCGGTGCAAAAAACCAATCGTTACAAAAATCACGTTGGGTAAAAAATTCGTCACTTTCGGCTATTGAATATAAAATCCAATAGGCCATATCCGAAAGCCCGCAGCTCCTTGCGTAGTTGTGATATAAAATATCACTCTCCTTGTAAAGCCTGTTATATTCCTTTAAATTAAAAAGTGCATTTTTCAACCTGCTCCTGCCTCCGTTTATCCGATTTCGGACAATATTATAATCCGAAATCGGATTATTGTCAAGCCAAAAGAGGCAAGTAAATTATCTTTATAAAAAGCAAATATTATCTGCCCGACATTTTTTCAAAATATGCAACGCTTTGCACAAATATCAAGCCACAAGGTGTTTTTTAACCTTTTATCTCTTATTGTTTTTTCCACAAGCCGCCCGAATTGTTATTTTTAAACGGTATAACCAAAACCGATTTTGCAAATAATGTTATCGGTGATTTTATGATTATAACAATTATGCGCACGGTTATACTGTATATATTCGTAACGCTGGGCATTCGCCTTATGGGGAAAAGGCAGATAGGTGAAATGCAGCCCAACGAGCTTGTTGTAACGCTGCTGATTTCGGAAATTGCCGCAATTCCCCTGCAGGATACCACCCAACCGATACTGAACGGCGTTGTTGCGATATTTGTTTTGGTTGTGCTTGAAATACTGATTTCGGTGCTTTCAATGAAAAGCCTTTTTATGCGCAAAATAATGAACGGAAAATCCGCCGTTATAATTAAAAACGGTGTAATAGACCAACAAGCCATGCGCAGTGTGCGTATGACAGTGCTTGACCTTGTGGAGCTTTTACGCGGTCAAGCGGTTTTTGATATTTCAACCGTAGCCTTTGCCGTGCTTGAAGTAAACGGCAACCTGAGTGTGCTTTTAAAATCGGGTGAGAAGCCCGCAACGGCGGCTGATTTGAATGTACCCGAGGAACCCGCGCTTTTGCCCCTGCCCGTGATAAGCGACGGTAAAATCATAGAAGAATCGCTTGAAGCTATAGGCATAAGCCGCGGTGCGGCAATGAAAAGGCTTAAAGGAACACCGGTAACGGAAATTTTTTTAATGACAATGGACCGAAGCGGAAATACGAATATTATTAAACGGAGGAAAATCAAATGAAAAGACTGATACCCGCCGCAATACTGCTTGCGGCGGTTCTGGGAATATATCTTTACAGCCTGCAATATGTAACCGAAGCCTGTGACGAGGCAAAGCTTTCGGTTACACGCTGCGAAAACGAATACCGCAACGGCGGCAACCCCGAGGCGGCGGCAGCCGAGCTTAAGGAGCTTTGGGACAAGCGCGAGGGTACACTTTCGCTTTTTGTGAACCACGGCGAAATAGACAATTTTGAATACGGGCTTGCATCACTTACGGTTTTTGCGAAAACCGATGAGGAGGCCATGTTTTACGAAAGCATTGCACAGCTTCGCACACTGCTGCACCAAATTAAAGAGGATACAGCTTTCGGTGCGCACAGCATATTTTAGCAAATTATTATCATCGGTTGCCGTGTTTTGCTGCATATCTTACCCTAAATGTATTGTTTATGCAATAATTATGCCGAAAATATGCATAAAAATTAAAAAATATTCGGAAATTATCATAAATATGCAAATAATTGTTGACAAATGCGAATAACGGTGCTATAATAACGACAGCTTAAAAATTCAAAAATTAATAGGAGCTGTCTTTTATGAAAATCATAACAAAAATTCTTTGCGGTATTTCGGCCGTTATTTTGGCCCTTACCTGCTGTGCCTGCGGTTCAAGCAGTAAAACCCTTATTGTAGCCACCAATGCCGAGTTTGAGCCCTTTGAGTATCTTGATAAGGACGGAAACGCCACCGGCTTTGACATTGAGCTTATTAAGGCGGTCGCCGAAAAAATGGGCTATGAGGATGTAAAGATTGACAATATGGAATTTGACGGTGTTGTTGCAGCTGTTGAGCAGGGTGCCTGCGATGTTGCGGCCTCCGGCCTTACAATAAACGCCAAGCGTAAAAAGTCGGTAGATTTTTCGGATGCTTATTATTCGGGCGCCGCACAAATACTTATTGTTGCCGCGAATGACACTTATTACACCGGCACCACAAAGGAAGAGCTTGACGAGCAGCTTAAGAATCAGAAAATAGGTGTTTGCTCCGGCTTTACGGGTCAGTCCTATGCACAGGGCGATGACGAATGGGGCTTTACCGGAATTGAAGGGGCCCAGATTAAGATTTACGATAATTTAAGCACTGCTATAGATGACCTTAAAAACGGCACAATCAATGCCATAATAATGGATAATAAGGCCGCCGAGGAAGCTGCCGCACAGAACAGCTCGGCCGTAAAGACCATTAATGTTGAGCTTACCGTTGAGCAGTACGGTATTGCCGTGAAAAAGGGCAACAGTGAAATGCTTGACAAGGTTAACGGCGCACTTGCCGAGCTTGTATCGGACGGTACTGTTGACAGACTGCTTGAAAAGTACGAGCTTGACTGATTTTTAAAAATATAGAAATTATGCACCGTCGTTTTGTCGGCGGTGCAATTCTTGTATCAAGAAAACCGGGTCCTTGGCGAGTGGTTTCTATGAGGCTTACAGCCTTAGAGTAATCCCGCCACAGCGGTAGGCTCTCTCTGACGGGTGAGGTTGCGACCGCAAGAGGGCCTGAGCTTTCAGCGAAGCTGACTGAGGGAGAGAAAAAGTTAAGCATTGATATTATTTCGCTTTATCTCTCCCTCCG
>CAZKUO010000013.1:0-35651 GCA_964555975.1 uncultured Ruminococcus sp.
TTTTTACCGTGTTTCATTGTTTACCTCCCAATAAGTGGTTAAATCGGAATTTTCCTCCCACAAGAGAGAATCAATCTACAACCTCAATACCCATGCTGCGCGCGGTACCGGCTATCATACTCATAGCGGTCTCAATGCTTGCGGCGTTAAGATCGGGCATTTTGGTTTCTGCGATTTTTCTGACTTGCTCTGCGGTGATTTTGGCAACCTTTGTTTTGTTAGGTGTGCCGGAAGCACTCTCAATTCCGCAAGCCTTTTTAATTAAAACAGCCGCGGGCGGAGTTTTTGTAATGAAGCTGAAAGAATGATCCGCATAAACGGTAATAACAACCGGGATTATAAGACCGGCATCATTCTTTGTTCTTTCATTAAATTCCTTTGTGAACGCCATAATATTGACGCCGTGCTGACCGAGAGCAGGACCTACCGGCGGCGCGGGTGTAGCCTTGCCGGCCGGAATCTGAAGCTTAATGTAACCTATAATTTTCTGAGCCATTTGTTTGCACCTCCATAATTCGTGGTAGCGGCGACTCTGTCGCCTTTCGGAGCGGCACTGTTACCGTTCCTCCCACCGTGGCACTGTAAGCCCGTGCCAGGCATCCGCAAAATAATGCGGAAAGCTAATAAGCATTTACTGCATATTAATGAAATAATCAGTCATCGAGCGCTATTTGGTCGAGCTCAAACTCAACCGAGGTTTCTCTGCCGAACATTGAAAGCGCCACAGCAGCACTGTTATCTGCCGTAGAAACCGACTTAACCACGCCGGTATAGCCCTCAAGCGGTCCGCTGATGATTTTAACGTGATCTCCCTCTTTGTAGCCGACCTCAACGCTGTGCTTTTCAACGCCGAGTGCGATGACCTCGTCCTCAGTTAGCGGAACCGGCTTTGAAGCAGGCCCCACAAAGCCCGTGCAGCCGCGAATGTTTCTTACAACATACCAGCTGTCATCGGTGACAATCATCTTAATCAGTACATAGCCGGGGAAAATTTTGCGCTCAACCTCGCGTTTTTTATCTTCCTTGATTTCGGTGACGGTTTCCGTGGGAATTTTTATTTCCTGAATGAGCGACTGCATACCGCGGCTTTCAACCATAGTTGCCAAATCGCTTGCCACCTTATTTTCATACCCGGAATAGGTATGTACAACATACCATCTTGCTTCTTGTGTTTCAGCCATAAACTACCTCCGGCCGGTTCAAGAGCCCAATATCAAGCTTAAAAGTTGCCCGAGGCCGTAGTCAACCAGCCAAATGAACACACCGATCAGAGCGCACATAATGAGCACTATAACGGTATTCTTCACAACATCCTTGGGACCGGGCCAAACAATCTTCTTAACCTCGCTGCGGTAATCGCGGAAAAAGCGAATTACCCGCCTTGCAATTGTGAGCTTTTCGCCCTTTGAAGCAAGAACTTCAAGGTAATCATCAATGAAAAGATACGCCGCCGCCGCCACAGTAAAGGCAAAAAGCGCAATGGCGGTTACAAGAACAAAGCTTGAATAGGTAATGCCCGAAACATCCGGCAAGGGACGCTTATCAACAAAGGCATAAGGATTGCTTAATGCAATTACCAGCATATACACAGCCGAAACCGCCCCTACGAACGGAACCGTGTAACGCAGCTTTTTGTTCTTAAAGGAAAAAATGCTGAGGATAAACGCAAGCGCGGTCAAAAGCAGACAGAAAAGTATGTCCGACGACTTCGCAAGCGTGTACTCCGTTCCCGCAACGGTAATCTTACTGCCGAAGGCAAGCTGAGCACCAACGAGGTCTACGTTGTTTTCCCCGCTGACAACAGTTGCAAACCGCATAAAGAAAAGAACAAGCGAAGCGAGACCGAAAGCCGTTGCCGCAAACCGGCAAATCTTGTTTAATACCTTCATGCTTCCGTCCTCCTACTTTGTTTCCTTGTGTAGGGTGTGCTTCTTACAGAACCTACAATACTTGTTCATTTCAAGCCTATCGGGATCGTTCTTCTTGTTTTTCATTGTGTTGTAATTGCGTTGCTTACATTCGGTGCAAGCAAGTGTAATTTTAACTCTCATAACGGCACCTCCCGCTTTACGGAAATATTTTTTGCCTTTTTCACCGTCGGCCTTGCACCGACAATGCCAAAGGTAAACGCCTCCCTCGTTTCTTCCGAGAAACAGCGCCCGTATGCGCAACCGCACACGAAAAGCACCCGCGCCGTACCACAGGAATACAAACCGATTCTCTTGCAAAAAAAAAGAACCTTTCAGAGGTAATAGCATTATAGCACACCGCACTGTAAAGGTCAAGTATTTTTTAATATTTGCCTGTTTACTTTTCCGATTTATCACTTAAAACAGCGGAGCATTATTGCCCGGATTGTATTCAACCCGAGCAATAATGAATTCCGGATTAAAGTGTGCTTATTACCTCTATAATGCCGCTTTTGTGGTAAAGTGACGGTGTTACCCTTACGGTATAGCCTCCGCCGCTGTCGGACATCCATTCAACAGGCTTGCGGCGCGGCACCGCAGTGGCACCCAAAAGCATCATAACGGCCCCTCCGTGCATAATCACGGCGCCCTCATAAGCACTGCTGTTAAGCATATCGCGAACAACAAGGTTAAAGCCGAGGCAAATTCGCTTAATAAATTCGGAATTTTCTTCGCCGTTCGGCGGGGCGGAAAGCTTGCCCGAGGCCCAGGGCATAAAGCTCGGGTGACCTTCAAGCTCGGCGGCGGTTTTCCCTTCAAACGCGCCGAAATCGTATTCGCGAAGCTCATTTACGGCAATCGGCTCCATATTCGGGTAAAGCACGGCGGCGGTTTGGCGGCAACGGAGCATAGGGCTTGTGTAAAGCCTTTCAATATGAGGGTACTCCTGTGTTTCCTTTAAAAGCCTAAGCTCGTTAAGCCCCTCGGGAGAGAGGGGTAAATCCGTGCCGCAGCCTATGTAACGCCCATCGTAATTGGCATCGGTCGCACCGTGACGGATAAGATGCAATTTCAGTGTTTTCATTATATATTCTCCAATAATTCGGTTATAACGGTATTTGAAAGCAGCATACCTCTTTCGGTAAGCGCGGCACCGTTTTCACCGAGTGTTAAAAGACCGAGGTGTGAAAGCCTCGCGCCCGCGCTCAAAAAACCACGCGACAGCTCACTGCCGAAGCGGGCACGGTATTCCGAAAAGCGAAGCCCCTCGGATAAGCGCAGGCAAAGCATAATATACTCACAGGGGTCGCCGCCGTCACCGTCGGGCAGGGGCGGCTCACCGCTTAAGAATTTTTTTATGCTGCGCGGGTAGAAAAATCTTTTTCCGTTTAAAAAGGAATGTGCCGCGGCACCTATGCCGAGATATTCCTCACACCGCCAATATTTAAGATTGTGCCGGCTTTCAAAGCCGGGGCGGGCAAAATTTGAAATTTCGTAATGCAGGTAGCCTTGATTTTTAAGATATTCGCAAATATAAAGATACTGCTCTGCCGCGGCATCATCATCGGGCAGGTCAAGCTCGGCACGCTTTTTATAAAAAAGTGTGTTTTCCTCGATTTTCAAAATATAAACCGAAATGTGCTCCGGGTTAAGCCGAGCAACAAAATCAAGACTTTGCTTTACGGTGCCTATATCGGAGCCCGGCAAGGCACACATTAAATCAACCGAAATATTTTCAAAGCCGAGCCGCCGCGCGGAATACACGGTATCGGCCGCCTGTGAAGCCGTGTGTGTGCGGCCGAGCAGAGCCAGCTCACTGTCAATTCCGCTTTGCAAACCGACCGAAAGCCTGTTAATGCCCGCTCTCCGTGCCGAGAGCAGTACCCCCTCCCCGCAATCGGGGTTTAGCTCAAGGGTTATTTCCGCCTGCGGGGATAAATCAAAGGAGGAACGCACCGCGGCCGTAAGGGGAATTAAATTTTCTCCCAACAGCGACGGTGTGCCCCCACCCAAATATACGGTATCCACAGGGCGGCGCACTGTACCGCCCCATTTGCCGAGGCTTGCATAAAGCCCCTTTAAATATCCGTTTATAAGCTCGTCCGTTACACAGGCCGAATAAAAATCGCAGTAAGCGCATTTGCGCCTGCAAAACGGTATGTGCAGATAAAGTCCTACGGGCTTATCAGTCAAGTATTTCACCTATACAGCTTCCCGGAACCGAAGCGGCATTGGCTTCGTCGGTATCAATATGCATTGCAAGCTTGTATTTCGGGCTTACACGTGCCACAACATCACCGAAAACAAGTGCGCGTCCCTCTGTGGGGATTTTAACACTTACAATCTGCTTATCCTCAATGCCGTAGGCCGCGGCATCCTCGGGGGTCATATGAATGTGGCGCTTTGCGGCAATAACGCCCTCGGAAAGCTCAATTTCACCTGCGGGACCCACAAGCTTGCAGGCACCCGAGCCCGCAACATCTCCCGATTCTCTTATAGGTGCCGTAACACCTATGGAGCGGGCATCGGTAAGGGAAAGCTCAACCTGGGTTTCGGGGCGTGTGGGCCCTAAAATCGATGCCTTAAGCTGAGACTTGGGCCCCACAACGGTAACCTTTTCCTCACAGGCAAACTGACCCGGCTGTGAAAGGTCCTTTTTCGGGGTGAGCTTGTGTCCTTTCCCGAAAAGCACCTCAAGAGCTTCATCTGTCACATGAACGTGACGGGCGGATATTTCAACTAAAACTTCCTTTGACATATTAAAAACTCCTTTTAAAAATTTTCAATTATTTAACCAACACAGCCGAAAGCTTTTTGTTGGCGGCAAGCATGGGTGTAAGACTTTCCACAGAGGACAGAAAATGCTTATCCTCACAAAGCACCTCGCGAATTGCGGCGGCGGCGCTCTCATCCTTTATGCCGGCCGCACAAAGCAGAGCAACAACGGTGTTCACCGTTTCACGGTCACCCTTTACATACATATCCTCAAATATATCAAACAGCTTTTTAATTTGCTTTTTGTTACCGGCGGCCAATGTCTGCACAAGCAGCGGAACAAGGTGCTCACCGAAAAAGCCGAGGTAGAGGAAATTGCCGTTTTCGGCTATATGATTTTTATATTCGTCCTTAAGCACGGGGAAAAAGTCGAGCATTTTTTTCGTAAGCCCCGTAACCGTTACACTTCCGCTTTTGGAAACCGATGGCAGCTCAACATCACCGCCGACGGTCGTTCTGCGGGTGCGAATACCCATATTTTTACGGAGAGCCGCAGTGAAATCCACACCTACGGCCGCCGCATCCTTGGCATTCTGCGTGTCATCAAAGAGCCACGCATCAAGCTCAGTAAGCTCGCCCGCTTCCCCTTCCTCAACCGTTGCCGCCGAGAGGGTATACATTTGGCGGGGCTCATCATAGGCTACTTTAATTTTACGGCAATCGTTTTCAAAAATACCGTCCTTGGAAGCCTTAAAGCCATGCTCCTCCAAAAAAGGGCGCATTTCGTCTATAACCTTATCAAAATATCTGTTATCCAATTAAATATCACCTGCTGTTTTATACTGTAAATTATATTATACATTATTCAATCCGGTTTGTCATTAAAAATTTATTGCAACTTGCAATTTTTTGCGCTATAATTGCCTAGAAGAGGTGCAGTATGAATTTATCCGATATAAATACCGTGCGTTCTCTGCTTGAGAAAAACGGCTTTTCGTTTAAAAAATCGCTCGGTCAAAACTTTTTAATAAACCCCGAGGTTTGCCCCGCAATGGCGGCCGCCGCCTGTGATGAGGAAACCGGAGTGCTTGAAATAGGCCCCGGTATAGGTGTTCTCACCGCAGAGCTTTCAAGAACGGCAAAGCGTGTTGTTGCCGTTGAGCTTGATGAGAGGCTTAAAAAAATATTGCCGCTTACCCTTGCCGAGTGCGAAAACACGGAAATAATTTACGGTGATGCAACCAAGCTTGATTTGGCGGCACTCACGGCAGAGCGCTTTGCCGATTGCAAAAAAATTGCCGTTTGCGCAAATTTGCCGTATTACATAACCTCCCCGCTTATTATGCAGTTGCTTGAAAGCCGACTGCCTGTTGACGCCGTTACCGTTATGGTTCAAAAGGAGGCCGCGGAGCGGCTGTGCGCCACTGTCGGCACAAGGGATGCCGGTGCGGTAAGCGTAGCTGTGAGCTACTTTTCAGAGCCGGAAATTCTTTTCACGGTGGACAGGAGCAGCTTTATACCCTCACCCAAGGTGGATTCTGCGGTAATTCGCTTGAAAATACGCAAGGAACCGCCCGTTCACGTGAGTGATGAAAAGGCATTTTTCAGGCTTGTGAAATGCTGCTTTGCTCAACGCCGAAAAACGCTTGTGAACACCGTTTCAAACACTGCCGGGCTTGAAAAGGAGCGCATACGTGCGGCCTTAAGCTCACTCGGCTTGGCGGAAACTGTGCGCTCAGAGCAGCTCACGCTTTATGAGCTGGCCGAGCTTTCGAACAGGCTTTTTTAAAAAATCATATAATAGCCTTTAATGCAGTGCAACGAGAGCCGAAGCCGTTACAGCTTTGCTCTCGTTACTTTTTTATAGTATTATCATTCTCAAAAGCAGCGGCAGCATTATCACAAAAAGGCTTTCAAGCTTTTTTATTCCCAAAGGCAATGCCGATACTATTTTTTCAAGCACGCTTCCGCTTGCCGCACTTATGCTGCCTGTAAGTGTACCGCCGTTATCGGTATTCACATCCGGCGAGGCAGAGGGTGAATCAGTTTTCCCGCCGCCATCGGGTAATTGCTCGGTTGTAAGCCTGTCGGTAAAATCAGAGGGCTTTACCTCCTCAAGCACCGAATTTTCAATGCCGCTTTCTTCGGCCTCTGGCAGTGTAAAGGTGAGCAAATCGGTTGTGGCATCACAGCGTATGCAATGGCGCGACATTGTTCCGGCGCTTTCGGCAGTGGCGGGCTTATCCACGGTCCAAGCATCCGAATAGCTGTGACCCACGGGCTTTGTTTCACGCATATCGCAATGCCCGCATTTAACGCAAAAGCGCCTGTCCATACCGTTTTCAAGGCAGGAGGGCTCTGCGCCGACCTCCCACTCACCGTATTTTTTGTGACTGCAATTTTTACCGTTGTATTCAATATTCACTCCGCCGGGGGTGATTTCGGGCATAAGCTTATCAAGCTTCCAATTGCAAAAATCCCCCGCCTGATATTCTATGTTTATTGGGTAAAAGCCGAAATCCGCATCCTCCTTGACCTTAAATTGCAGGCCGAGAAAGTATGCGTTTCTGGTAACATCGGAGTTTTGACAGTTGACAAAGCGTATTAAATTTTGCTCGGGGTGATCGGCTACCGTGTAATCGGTAAGAAAGCCGCGGTAATATTTTTCATAGGTGAGTGCACTGCTGTCATAGGTTATGGAAATGGTCATTGCCATAATACCGGGATTTTCGGTTATTTTAAATCTTATCAGCACACTGTCACCGTTTACCGCGGTAACTGTTTCCACCGTTATGTGTCCGTCACTCTTGCGTTCCTCGGCCGAGGCGGAAAAGGTGCCGAGCAGCACAGAGATCGCCGAAATAACGCAAAATATACGCACAAGCTTATTTTTAAGCATATGCTACCTCCGTAAAAAATTCCGATTATATCGGTCGGCCTGTGATTTAATCAAGGCAAATGAGATTTCTTGGGCTTTCGGTAATATCAATACAGCCGTCCTCGGTGACATAAACCATATCCTCTATGCGCACACCGTATTTACCCTCAAGATAAATGCCCGGCTCAACCGTCATAACGGTGCCCGGCTTTAGCACGGTGTCACACCGCATATTGAAGTTGGGTCTTTCGTGAATTTCAATTCCCACGCTGTGACCCAGCCCATGACCGAAGCAGCCCTCAAAGCCCGCGGAATAAATAATATCCCGCGCGATTTTATCAATATCCTTACACACAAGTCCGGCTTTTACGGCATTTACAGCCTCGGTCTGTGCCGAAAGCACGGTATTGTATATTCGTTCCTGTTCCTCGGTCGGATGACCTAAAAGCACAGTTCTTGTCATATCCGAGTGATAACCGCCCACAACAGCACCGAAATCCATTGTGATGAAATCGCCCTTTTCCACGGGCTTATCGGTCGGAACACCGTGCGGAAGTGAAGAATTTTTGCCCGAAACCACAATAAAGTCAAAGGAAACCCCCTCAGACCCCCTGCGGCGCATAAAAAATTCCATATCAAGCATAATTTCCTTTTCGGTTCTGCCGGCCGTTATGCGTTCGATAATATATTTAAAGGTTTCGTCGGTTAAGCGTTGAGCCTCCTTTATTAAGGAAAGCTCCTTTTCGCTTTTAACCGAGCGCATTTCCTCAAGCAGGCGGTCAAAGCGATCGTCCTCGGATATTTCTACACCGATTTCCTCCCTCAGCTGCTTAAGAAAGCTTACCGAGGTATGCTCGGCTTCAAGGAACAGACACTTTATGCCGTTTTCGGCGCAAAGTGCCGAAATTTCCTTAAGCGGAGCGGAGGAAAGCCTAACCTCGCAGGAGGAAACGGTCTGCCTTGCCTTTTCAACATAGCGAAAATCTATGAGAAAATACGCATTTTCGGCAGTTATGAAAACATAACCCGCACTGCTTTCAAAGCCGGTAAGATAAAATCGGTTCGGAATACTCGCAACAAGCAGAGCCTCGCCCTCGGCAAGCTCATTTTGCAGCCGCTTTACACTCTTTTCGGTTTGAAATTTCATAAAAAAATCACAGCTCCTTTAAGGCATTACACAAAAATTCATAAACCCGGCCGACAGATGAAACCGAAAGCCGCTCGTTTACGGTGTGTATATCCCACATATCGGGACCCATAGACACAGCATCAAATCCGTCTATTTTCTCACTCAGCAATCCGCATTCAAGGCCGGCGTGCACCGCCTCGATTTTCGGCGCTCTGCCGTACATTTTTTCAAAAACGGAGCAAAGGGTGTTTCTCAAGGGAGAAATTTCGCGGTATTCCCACGCGGGATAATCACCGCGCAGCTTAAGAGACGCACCGAAGCGCTCGGCATACTCGGCAATACCGTCAATAAGCGCCTGCTTTTCGGCCTTTACACTGCTCCTGACAGATGCCACGGCCATAAAGCCGCCGTCCTCAATTTTTACCACACCGAGATTTTGCGAGCTTTCCACAAGCCCGGGTATACTTTTACTCATTGCGCGCACACCGGTCGGAAAGCCGCTCAAAAATTCCGTGACATTCTGTGTTGAAGCCCTGTCAAGGCATCTTTCGGACATTTCAGTCGCTTCGGCGGTGATTTCAAGCCCGCTGTCGTCGCTTGTTCTGCTTTTTTCGGAAAAATCCGAAAGATATTCGCTTATATCCCCGTCGGTTGCTATAACACACTCACAAAGTGAGGGTATAACATTATCCTTAAATCCGCCGCCAAGTGATACCATATCATATTCGCAGGGCAGTGATGACAGCAGACCGCCCATTAAGCTGTCTGCATTCAGTCTACCCTTGTTTATATCAATACCCGAGTGACCGCCCAAAAGCCCCGAAACGGTAATTTTAATGCAGGGCAGGCTGTTTTCCTTATATGAAACGGGGAAGCTGAGCTCTGCCTTTGTGCCACCCGCGCAGCCTACCGTAAGCACACCCTCCTCACCGGAATCGAGATTTATGAGCGTGCTGCCCGAAAGCCGGCTTGCATCAAAGCCCTCGGCACCGTACATTCCCGTTTCCTCATCAACCGTAAACAGCGCTTCAAGCGGCGGGTGAACGGCATTGTTATCCTCTAAAATCGCCAAAATCATTGCAACGGCTATGCCGTCATCCGCACCGAGGGTGGTGCCCTCTGCCGAAAGTAAGTCACCGTCAAGCCGCAAGCGCAGGCCGTCGGTTGCGAAGCTTATGTTGCAATCGGGCGTTTTTTCGCACACCATATCAAGATGACCCTGCAATATCACGGGCGGGTGCGCTTCAAGGCCTTTGGAGGCCGGCTTTTTAATCAGCACATTGTTGAGCGCATCCTTTGTATGGCTAAGCCCGTGCTCCCGCGCAAAGCGAACACAGTATTCGCTGATTTTATCGGTATTGCCGGAGCCGTGCGGAATTGCGCATATTTCCTCAAAATAATGAAACACACGCTTCGGAGAAACATTTTCAAGCATACAAGTCACCTAATCCTCAAGACCTTTGCCGCAGCAGCGTTTATACTTTTTTCCGCTCCCGCAAGGGCAAAGCGCATTTTTGCTTACCGCCCCTTTGCCGCGAACCGTGAGCGGCTTATCACCTGCAGAGGTTTCCTCGGCAACCTTTTCGCGCTTAACCTCCTCATCGCGGCGCACACGAACCGTAAGCACAAGCTTTGCGGTTTGCTCGCGAATGGCGTTTGTCATGGCCTCAAACATATCATAGCTGTCGTTACGGTATTCCACCACCGGGTCATGCTGACCGTAGGCACGCAGGCCTATTCCCTGGCGCAGCTGATCCATGGCATCTATGTGATCCATCCAGTTGCTGTCCACCGAGCGAAGCAGCATTACCCGCTCGATTTCACGCATAACCGTACTGCCGAATTCCGCTTCACGCATCTCATAATTTTCATGCGCACGTGCCTTAAGGCCCTCGGCCACCTCCTCGCGTGAGGTGTTGCCGAGCTCCTCGGGAGTAAAGCGGAGGGAGGCTCCGTCTGTTACCCAGCCGAGGAAATATTCACGCAGACCGTTTAAATCCCAATTATCGTGCACGGCATCATCGGCAAGATAAATTTTGGTGTACTCCTCAATTGTTTCATCAACCATCTTAAGCACGGTTTCCTTGATATTATCGCCGTCAAGCACACGGTTGCGTTGGGTGTAAATCAGCTCACGCTGTTTATTCATTACATCGTCATACTGCAAAACGTTTTTACGGGTGGCAAAGTTCATTCCCTCTTTTTTCTTTTGGGCGCCCTCTATCGTGCGGGAAAGCATTCCACTCTCAAGCGGAGTGTCCTCCTCAACCTTAAGGGTATCCATTATACCGGAAATGCGTTCGCCGCCGAAAAGGCGCATCAAATCATCCTCAAGCGATACATAAAACCTCGTAACGCCCGGGTCGCCCTGTCGGCCCGCACGGCCGCGAAGCTGATTGTCAATACGCCGAGAATCGTGGCGCTCGGTGCCTACTATGCAAAGGCCGCCCGCCGCCCGCACCTTATCGGCCTCGGGGGCGATTTCCGCCTTAAAGCGGCTGTAATCGGCACGGTATTTTTCACGTGCGGCAAGAATATCACTGTCATCGGTTTCGGCATAGCCTGTTGCCTCAACTATCATTTCTTCACTGAGGCCGTCATGCCTGAGGGCCGCCTTTGCAAGGTATTCGGCATTACCGCCGAGCATAATGTCGGTTCCGCGGCCTGCCATATTCGTGGCTATTGTAACGGCACCGGGCATACCCGCCTGAGCGATTATTTCCGCTTCCTTTTCGTGGTGCTTTGCATTCAGCACATTGTGTTTAATGCCGCGGCGCTTGAGCATACCCGATAAAAGCTCGGATTTTTCAATGGTAACGGTACCCACAAGCACCGGCTGACCCTTTTCGTGGCAGGCGATAATATTGTCTATAACGGCGTTGAATTTCGCCTTTTCGGTTTTGTAAACCACATCGTTTTCGTCTACACGGGCTATCGGCTTGTTTGTGGGTATTTCTATAACGTCAAGCTTGTAAATTTCCCTGAATTCCGCCTCCTCGGTCATGGCGGTTCCCGTCATACCCGAAAGCTTGCCGTAAAGGCGGAAAAAGTTTTGGAAGGTGATGGTAGCCAAGGTTTTGGATTCGTGCGCAACCTTCACGCCCTCCTTTGCCTCTATAGCCTGGTGAAGGCCCTCGTTGTAACGCCTGCCGTACATCAGTCGGCCGGTAAACTCGTCAACGATTATAACCTCGCCGTCCTTAACCACGTAATCCACGTCGCGCTTCATAACGCCGTGGGCGCGAATAGCCTGATTTATGTGGTGTGCAATGGCAATGTTTTCGGTATCGTTAAGGTTTTCTATGCCGAAATAATCCTCGGCCTTTTTAACACCCGAGGGTGTAAGCGTTGCGGTGTGAGCCTTTTCATCCACAACGTAATCACCGTCGTAATTTGCCTCCTCATCGCTCGCCTTATCGTCCATTTCCTTAACCTTAACCATTTTAAGCCCGAGTGCAAAGCGGTTGGCACTCGAATAAAGGTCGGTGGATTTATCACTCTGGCCTGAAATTATAAGCGGGGTTCTCGCCTCGTCAATCAAAATGGAGTCAACCTCGTCCACAATGGCGAAGTTATGCCCGCGCTGAACCTTTTGCTCCTTGTAAAGCACCATATTGTCACGCAGATAATCAAAGCCGAGCTCATTGTTGGTGCAATAGGTAATATCCGCATTGTAGGCGGCCTTTTTCTGCTCATTATCCATTCCGTGAACAATAAGCCCCACTTCAAGCCCCATAAAACGGTAGAGCTTGCCCATCCATTCGGAATCTCGCTTGGCAAGGTAATCGTTCACCGTTACAATGTGAACACCCTTGCCCGAAAGTGCGTTAAGATATGCGGGGAGCGTGGCGACAAGCGTTTTGCCCTCGCCCGTTTTCATTTCGGCAATGCGCCCCTGGTGAAGAATTATTCCGCCCAAAATCTGCACGGGGAAGTGGCGCATTCCGAGCACCCTGTCCCCCGCCTCACGGCAGGCGGCAAAGGCCTCGGGCAGAATATCGTCAAGCGTTTCACCCGCACCGAGTCGCTCCTTAAATTCGGTTGTTTTGTGCCTCAGCTCATCATCCGAAAGCTGCCTGTACTCCTCCTCAAAGGAAAGCACACGCGCCTGTATCGGTTTAATTCTTTTAATTTCCTTTTCACTGTAATTGCCGAACATTGCTCTTAAAATATTCATTTCTCTACTCCGGTTCAAAATATAATTTATCGTTTTCTCTGTAAAGCCCGTCGGTAAGCGTAAGGTTGCCGTCGCGGCCTATAAACACCGCCTCGGTATCGGGGCGCCCCTCTATAAGCGCCTTGCCGTCCTCAGTGCCGAGCAAAAGGCATATTGTGGAAAGCGCGTCGCAATCAAGCGAGCTTTCACCTATAACCGTAACCGAGGCAAGCTCGTTTTCAACACCGTAGCCCGTTTTTGGGTCAAGCACGTGGTGATAAAGCTTATCGCCGTCTTTAATGTACCTCTCATAAATCCCCGAGGTTGCGGCGGTTTTGTTTTCAAGCTCGATTGTTGCGGCAACCGAATCCTCAAAGGGAGTTTTTATTCCCACTGTGAATTTTCCCATACACAGCACATTTCCGCCCAAATTTATCAGTGTGCGCTCGGTGCCCTTTTCTTTAAAGTAGCTGCGCAGCCTATCCGCAATGTAGCCCTTTGCAATACCGCCCAAATCTATTTTTCGGTTTCCGAGAGATACCTCGCCCGAAATGATTTGAATGCTGTGGTAATCAACGCTTTTCAGTGCTTCCGCTATTTCGTTGCGGTCGGGGATTATTTGATTTTTAAAATCCCACAGCTCGGAAACGGAGCATACGGTAATATCGAATTTACCGCCGGATATTTCGCCGTAATAAAGCGCACTTTCAAGCACCGAAAGCGTATCCTCCGAAACAGAGACAAATTCCTCGGTGCTGTTCAGCCTGTAAACGTCACTGCCCGCCACCGTGCGGGAAAGCTTTTTTTCAAGCTCCTCACACAGCACAAAAGCACCGTTCAGCGTTTCATCATCACAATCGGATGAAATTTCCGCCACGGTGTCAAGCAAAAAACGGGTTTGTGAATTTAATTCCTTTTCTTCCTCACGTGAGCAGCCGCAAATAAGCAATAAAAGCAGCAGCACGGGAATTGCAGATGTCTTTCTCATAAATATATTATACAACGACTTTTCTTTTTTGTAAAGATGTGTTAAAATAAAAAAGCAAAAAATTCGTAAGGAGTGCGGGCAAATGCTTAAAAAGGGCGATATTGTTATAATCGCTTCGGTGGCTGCGGCGGCCGTGCTTTCGCTTTTTGTGCCGCTTTTTTCGGCACGGAGCGCAAAAACCGTTACCGTTTCTCAAAACAATACCGAGGTCTACCGCGGCTCGATTTACGAAAACAGGCTTATAAAGCTCAGCGGCAACACCGTGGAAATTAAAAACGGCTCGGTAAAAATTACCGGGGCCGACTGCAAAAATCAACTGTGCGTAAAGCAGGGAACCGTGAAAATGGCGGGAGAAAGCATAATTTGCCTGCCCAACAAGGTTATTGTGGAGGTGAGCTGAGCCTATGGCTAAAAAAACCGCCCTTTACGGAATTTTAACCGCCGCAGCACTTGTGTGCGGTTACATAGAAGGCCTGATTTCGCTGCCTGTACCAGTTCCCGGAATAAAGCTCGGCCTTGCAAACTGCATATCGCTCACCCTTTTATACAGCGGTGACAGGCGCGGTGCGTTTTTTGTAAACACGGTGCGCACGGTTCTGTCGGCACTGCTGTTTTCGGGGCCGTTTTCGCTTATATTTTCGCTTCCCGCGGGGCTGCTGTCCCTATCTGCGGCAGCGGCTCTTTCAAAATGCCGCAAGGTTTCCGTGCTCGGCGTTTCGGTTGCGGGGGCCGCGGTGCACAATACCGTACAGCTCTGTGCGGCGTGCATGGTTTTCGGTTCCTCGGTATGGTATTATCTACCGTTTTTGCTGATTTCCGCACTTGTGTGCGGGTGCCTTACCGGGCTTGTTGACCAAAGGATTTTAAAAGCAAAAATTTAACGGTTTGACATTTTACCGATAATGTCGTATAATAGCAAATCGGTCTGAAGAACAATAAAATTCATACGCTTCGGGAGAGTAATAAAATGGATAAAAAGCTTTCACGTGCCTTAAAAATCGGTTCCT
Source organism: uncultured Ruminococcus sp. (assembly GCA_964555975.1). GTDB lineage: Bacteria > Bacillota > Clostridia > Oscillospirales > Acutalibacteraceae > UBA737. The sequence goes on from CAZKUO010000013.1 coordinate 14,784, forward strand.
TTTCCATAGCCACATATCTTGCAAGCTACATAACAAGAAATATTTTAAGCGTTTCAACCCCGCAAATGATAAAGGAAGCCTTTTTCACAAAGGAATACACGGGGCTTTTATCCTCAACCTGCTTTATTTTTTATGCTGTCGGTCAGCTTGTAAACGGCTTTTTGGGCGACCGCATTCATCCCAAGGTTATGGTTGCCGCAGGCCTCGGGCTCAGCAGTGTTGCCACGCTTTCGGTGCCCTGCTTTAACAGCCGCATACTGCATTTTGCCGCATTCGCGCTTATCGGCTTCGGGCTTTCAATGATTCGCGGGCCGCTTATGAAAATAATATCCGAAAATACAACCGCCACCCACGCCAGAATAATCTGCACCCTTTTCAGTATGGCGGGCTTTGCGGGGCCGCTTGTTGCAAGCCTTTTATCAATGTTTTTAAGCTGGCGTGCCGTTTTCACCGTTGTGGGCGCCGCCTCCGTTTTTGCCGCCGCAACCGCATATTTCTTTATAGCAGGCCTTGAAAGAAAGGGCGAAATGAGCTTTGTGCCCGTGAAAAGCAGTGGCTTAAAGAGCATTGCAGAGGTTTTCAAGCTGCCTAATTTCCCGTTTTTTATGTTTGTGAGCGCAATCGGTGAAATTTCCGCCACCTCCATAACCTTTTGGATACCCACCTACACCACAGAGCACCTCGGCTTTTCCGAAACGGCCGCCGCAACGGTTTATTCGGTAATGTCGCTGTCATCGCTTTTCGCACCGTTTATAACACTCTTGCTTTATGAGAAGCTGATTCATAATTCGGTAAGGCAGGCATTTATTATGTACGGTGCATCGGCTGTGTTCTTTATCGGGGTGCGGTTCATCACAAGCCCCATTCCCAACATAGCACTGTTTCTTGCGGCGAAAATGTCGGCAAGCTGTGCTTCAAGTCTGGTTTGGACCAATTACATACCGGGCCTTGCCCGCAGCGGCAGGGTTTCAAGCGCAAACGGAGTTATGGACGGCACAAGCTATGCCGTGGCCTCCGCTTCAAATGCGGTTTTTTCGGCCTTTGTGGGCATTCTCGGCTGGAACGGAATTGTAAATATGTGGTGTGCCGTAATGCTGTTCGGTGCGGCCGCCTCCGTAATTAAGCTCACGAAAACCGCCGCACCCGATGAACAGTAATTTTTTTCAATTTGAAGTCGGATAGATTATATCCTCTAAACCCCTGTTAAATCAAAGCTCGGAATGAATTTTTCATCTGAGCTTTTTTTGTCCTGAATAAAAACATTTTCAAAATCCGAAGCACAAATATAAGAAAGCACCTTTTCATATTCCCTTGCGGTCACACGGCGGTTTATTTCTTTAAATTCGGCTGCACGCCCAAACGGTACATACTGGCTCATAATGCTGAAATATGCATTCGGTGTGTTTTCGCGCACCCAATCGAAAACCCGCACCGCCTCGGCAGTGCCGGCCGGCAAGAGCAAATGCCGCACAATAAGCCCGCGCTTCATAATTCCGTTTTCAAAAATACACTCGGGCCGCTGTAAATAGGCTGTCTTTATTGCCGCCGCGGCATATTCGGGGTAATTTTCCGCACCGGAATACCTCGCCGCACGCTCTGGCGTTAGGTATTTCAAATCCATTAAGAAGATATCTATATACGGCTCAAGAGCCTTAATCGCTTCTGCTGTGTCATACCCGCCCGAATTGTAAACCACGGGAATTGCAGGTCGGTAAATTTCAAGCGCGCGAATTACCGCGGGAATACAGTGGCTCGGGCTTACAAGGTTAATGTTGTGTGCACCGGCCGCCTCCAGCTCGCGAAAAATCTCGGCCAAGCGCGAAAAGCTTACAAGCTTACCCGTGCCGCCGTGCGATACCGAATAATTCTGGCAAAAAACACAGTCTAAATTACAACCGCCGAAAAAAACCGTGCCCGAGCCCTTTTCTCCGCTTATGCACGGTTCCTCCCAAAAATGCAGGGCCGCCCTTGCCACCGTAGGCTGCAAGGGCTGACCGCAAAAGCCTCCTGCGGCCTTAAATTCCGTTCGTTCGGCGTTACACCGTCTCGGACACAGGTTGCATATCATTTTTATTGTTCTCCGTTTTCGGTTTAATTTCGCACACACGCCGCCGCACCTTAACATTGTCGTAGGTTTTCGTCATAAAAACACGGCCTATAAAGCGCTTTTTACAAGCAGCACATTCAAATTTTGCCGAAAACCAACGGTTGCGGTATTTCCAGCCCGAAAGCCGCTTGCAGCCGGAGCCGCAATCTCGGCAGTGAAATTCCAAAAAGGATTTTTCCACAAAGGGGCTTTTAAGGTCGGTAATGGTATAGGGCTTAAAGCTTAAACGCCTGTAAAATTCGGGGTCGGCCGTATCGCGAACAAGAGCCGAAAAACGCTCGGCATTGTAGCATTTTTTAAGCAGCGCAGCGCAAACCAGGCTGTCATCACAGGCGGTGTGCAGGTCGTACCCCTCGGTTGAAATGCCGAGCCTCTCCGCCGCGCCCGAAAGCGAAATCTGATTTTTTTCATCAAAGCCCGAAAGCCGCATTTCACCCTGAATAAACTTTTGCAAATCAAGGTATTTACCCATTTTAAATTTGCGTTCACCGCCGAGCAGGTATTCCTCATTCGCTTTAATGGCATAAAGGTCGGAATCGCTCCAGGTCATTGTAATGCAGTCATCCGCAGCCCAGCTATTATAGCTGTCAACAGCGGCGTCAAAAGGTATTCCCGCGCGCATTTTTTCGGTTGTAATTCCCGTAAGCTCGGCAAAGCGCCCCGTAACCCTTGCGGAAATTGCCGATTTCACCGTCACCTCAAAGGTATCAATAACATTAAAGCCGTCATCCAGCTTAACCGCACCTATTTGCAAGATTTGATTTATAAAGCGCTTGTGCTTTACGGAATAGGCACTGTCCCACTCAAGATCCAATATTGTGTATATCATTGCCTCCGCTTCGACTCCGCCTTCATACGTTCTTCCTTGCCCAAAATGCGCTTGCGCAGGCGAATGCTGTGAGGTGTTATTTCCACAAGCTCGTCATTCTTTATAAATTCAAGTGATTGTTCAAGCGAAAGGTGTGAGGGCGGCACCAGGCGCAGGGCATCATCGGAGCCGGCGGCGCGCGTGTTTGTCATCTGCTTCTTTTTGCAGACATTACACACAATATCCTCGTTTTTCGGATTTTCGCCCACAATCATTCCCTCGTAAACAGGGGTGCCCGCCCCGATAAACAGCTTGCCCCTGCTTTGAGTGTTAAACAGGCCGTAGCCCGTGGCCTCGCCCGTTTCGTGGGCGATAATAGAGCCCGTGGAGCGCTGGTCAATATCACCCTTGTAGGGCTGATAGCTGTCGAACACGTGGTTCATAATACCGTTGCCGTTTGTATCGGTCAAAAATTGCGAGCGGTAACCCAAAAGACCGCGCGCCGGAATTAAAAATTCCAAATGCGAAACGCCGCCGTCACGCGTGCCCATATTTTTAATTTCGGCCTTTCTGGCACCGAGCCGCTCCATAACCGAGCCCACATATTCCTCTGGCACCTCAATCATCAAAAGCTCAATAGGCTCAAGCAGCTCGCCGTTATCGCCGTGCTTGTAAATAACCTCGGGCGGCGAAACCTGAAATTCATAGCCCTGACGGCGCATGGTTTCTATAAGTATCGAAAGGTGAAGCTCGCCCCTGCCCGAAACCTTAAAGGTATCGGCCGATTCGGTTTCCTCCACACGCAGGCTGACATTGGTCATAACCTCTTTAAAAAGGCGCTCACGCAGATTGCGCGAGGTGACAAACTTGCCGTCGCGCCCCGCAAAGGGCGAATTGTTCACCATAAAATTCATAGCCAGCGTGGGCTCATCAATCTTAACAAAGGGCAGTGCCTCAATGTGCTCGGGCGCACAGGCCGTTTCGCCTATTTCAAGCTCGGAAATTCCCGCAACCTGAATTATATCACCCACAGAGGCAGTCTCCTCCTCAACACGCTTTAAGCCGCGGTACATAAAAAGCTTTGCTATTTTAACGCTTGAAGTGCTTCCGTCCTTATGGCAAAGGGCAACCGTTTGCCCAACCCTTACGGTGCCGCGTATAACCCGCCCGACACCTATTCGGCCTAAATAATCGTCATATTCTATATTGGAAAAAAGTATTTGCAGCGGGCCGTCACTGTCCCCCACGGGCGGAGCAATTTCCTTAACAATGGCATCAAACAGCGGCTTCATATCCTTACCCGGCACATCGGGTGAATAGGTGGCGTAGCCGTCTCTGCCCGAAGCGAAGATAACCGGAAATTCAATTTGCTCCTCATCGGCCCCAAGCTCGATAAACAAATCCAAAACCTCGTCCACCACCTCATGCGGGCGGGCCATGGGTCTGTCTATTTTATTAACAACAACAACCGCCTTTTTGCCGAGTGCCAAAGCCTTTTTCAACACAAAGCGGGTTTGCGGCATACAGCCCTCAAAGGCATCAACCAGCAGTAAAACACCGTCCACCATTTGAAGAATGCGCTCAACCTCACCCCCGAAATCGGCGTGACCCGGGGTGTCCACTATGTTGATTTTAACGTCCCCGTACATAACGCTTGTGTTTTTGGAAAGTATGGTAATACCGCGCTCACGCTCAAGATCGTTTGAGTCCATTACGCGCTCGTTTACCGCCTCGTTTGCACGAAAGGTTCCGCTCTGCTTTAAAAGCTGATCCACCAAGGTTGTTTTACCGTGGTCAACGTGCGCGATTATTGCCACATTCCGTAAATTTTCTATTTTCTTTGCTTTTTCCATTTAAATCACCATATCTTTCAAGAAAACAAAATGCCGTAAAAAAATTTAACGCTTACTTTCGGGTATTGAAGCAATTGCACCGTAGCTTTCGGTGCTTTTGCCCGCAACTCTAATTGCCGTTTTTAAATATTCGCCGAGTTTTTCAAAGGTTATGTTACCGAGATTACTGCCGTTTTCAATCCATTCGCTTAAAAACGTGCCGAAGAAAATATCCCCCGCACCGGTGGTATCAACCGTTTTGACCCTTGCGGCAGGCAACGATATACTCTTTTCTCCCATATAAAGTGAGGCGCCGTTGCCGCCGTCGGTTACAAGAATTACGCTGACACCGAGCGACTGCACTGCTTTAACCGAGGCCGGTATATCGTTTCCGAAAAGCATTTGAAGCTCCTCTTTTGCGATTTTCAGTATATCCACCTTATCAAGGTATTTTTTCATCATGGCGACAGCCTTTTTTTCGTCACTCCACAGCGGTGCGCGGTAGTTTGGGTCATAGCTTATAACACAGCCGGATTTTTTCGCAATGCCCAGCGCATATTCTGTTGCCGTGCGCGACGGTTCATTTGTAAGGGAAAGAGAACCGAAATGAAAAATCGACGAATTTTCAATAATGCTTTCGTTAATATCCTCTTTACTTAAAAAAACATCCGCACCGTAATTTCTGAAAAAGCTGAAATCACGGTCACCGTCATCACCGAGCGCCACAAAGGCAAGCGTGGTATTGTGCTCCTCATCGGTAATCAAGGCGGTATCGTCTATTCCGGCGTTTATTACGGTTTCACGCAAAAAGCTGCCGAACATATCCTTGCCGACCTTGCCAATAAAGGCTGCTTTACCGCCGAATTTGGAGACGACTGCAAGCAGATTTAAGGGTGCACCGCCCGCCTTTCTCGCAAAAACAGGGTCGCCCGCACCGTCCTTACCGATCGGTGCAAAATCTATTAAAATTTCGCCTAAGGCTGTAATATCATATTTCATAAAAAGTCTCCTAAAACATATTGCACCGGCTTGCGCTTTTTAAAGTAACACAGCCTTTCAAAGCCGATTTCTTTAAGCAGTGCGGCCGTTTCCCCAAAGCCGTGAGCAATTCTGTCAGCCGTATGTGCATCCGAGCCGAGTGTTACAAGATAACCGCCGAGCTTTTTATAGCGCTCTATTATCGCTCTTTCGGGCATAAGCTCATTATATCGGGAGCCGAGACAGGCGGTATTCACTTCAAGCGCAATACCCTTGCTTATTATCCCTTTAAGTATCTCATCGATTATTTCGGAATAAGCCTTTAAATCCACCTTGATACCGTATTTGCCCGTTATGTATTTAAGCGGATTTGTCAGGTGAGTAAGCACATCAAAATCGCATTTATCAAGCATTTCAAGCATATCGTTAAAATATGTGCTCATATACTCCGAAATTTGCTTTTCCGAAAACAAAGAAAAATCTATTTGCGAGAAGGGCATTGTGTATTCCCCGCAGCGCGCCGCATGAACCGAGCCCAAAACAATATCGCAATCCGCCGAGGCAATTATATCGTTTGCAACATCACAATGCCACAAGGCCTCGCCCATTTCAACACCCGAAAGCGCACAAGCGCCGAGCTTTTTCGCTGCGTGAACCGAATTTATAATCGGTGTTTTTACATCATTTTCTTTACAAAATTCAATGTCACAATGGTCGGTTACGACAAACCCCGCAAGGCCTTTTTCTTTAGCGGAATGTAGGCTGTCCGTCGGCTCGCAAACCGAATCGTGAGAATACTTTGTGTGGGTGTGGCAGTCAACTATGCCTTTTGCGCCCGTTTCGGGCATTTTGCACCGTTCTATAAAGCAACACCTCGCCTCTCTTGATATTATACTATTTCATTTAAAAACAATCAAGTGTAATTTTATATGGGTGCTGCTCTAAAAAGCTTTTCGGAAAATCTTCCATTTTGTTATTGCTTATGGTATACTGTGTATGTAAACCTATGCAGAAAGTGGCTGAAGCTTTTATGGATAAATTTGAATTAACAGCTCCCTACAAACCGACAGGCGATCAGCCCGAGGCAATCGAAAAGCTGGTAAACGGTATTGAAAACGGCTTGAAGGAGCAGGTTTTACTTGGTGTTACGGGCAGCGGCAAAACCTTTACAATGGCAAACGTGATAGCGCGCCTCAACCGACCCACATTGGTTTTGGCGCACAACAAAACCCTTGCCGCACAGCTTTGCTCCGAATTTAAGGAATTTTTTCCGAATAATGCGGTGGAATACTTTGTTTCTTATTATGACTATTATCAGCCCGAGGCCTATATACCCGGCAGTGACACATATATAGAAAAGGATTCCGCAATAAACGACGAGATAGACAAGCTGCGCCATTCCGCCACCTGTGCCCTTGCAGAGCGGCGTGACGTTATAATAGTGGCATCGGTTTCCTGTATATATTCACTCGGTGACCCAATAGATTACAAAAATATGGTAATTTCGCTGCGCACCGGTACGGAATGCGGCCGTGATGAGCTTATAAGCCGCTTGGTAGACCTGCAATACGAGCGCAATGATATAGGCTTTACCCGTAACAAGTTCAGGGTGCGGGGGGACACAGTGGAAATTTTTCCCGCAAATTCAAACGAAAACGCCGTGCGTGTGGAATTTTTCGGGGACGAAATAGACCGAATAAGCGAAATCAGCACGGTCACGGGCGAAGTAAAGTCGTTTCTTTCTCACGTGGCAATATACCCCGCCTCGCACTATGTGGTGCCGCAGGATAAGCTTGAGGATGCACTGCGTGAAATTAAGGAGGAAATGGAGCAGCGTGTTGAATTTTTCACCGAAAGCGGGCGACTTATTGAGGCACAGCGCATACGCCAGCGCACCGAATACGATATTGAAATGCTCAGGGAAATAGGTGTGTGCAAGGGCATAGAAAACTACTCCCGCGTGCTTTCGCGCCGTGCGCCGGGCAGCACTCCCTCAACACTGCTTGATTATTTTCCGAAGGATTTTCTGCTTTTTGTGGATGAATCGCACGTTACACTGCCGCAGGTGCGCGGAATGTACGGCGGCGACCGGGCAAGAAAGGAAAATTTAATACAGTACGGCTTCAGGCTGCCCTCCGCCTTTGATAACCGCCCCTTGAATTTTGAGGAATTTTACTCGCACGTAAATCAGGCGATATTTGTTTCGGCAACGCCGGGCGAATTTGAAAAGCAGCACGCGGCACAAACGGCCGAGCAGCTTATACGTCCTACCGGGCTTTTGGACCCGCTCATATCCGTTCGGCCCACCGAGGGGCAAATTGATGACCTTGTTTCGGAAATAAATCAGCGCACCGAAAAGAACCAAAGGGTGCTTGTTACCACCCTTACCAAAAAAATGGCCGAGGATTTGACCGAGTATTTAAATGACCTTTCAATTAAGGTGCGATATATGCATTACGATATAGACACAATGGAGCGAATGGAAATCATCCGATCACTGCGCCTTGGGGAATTTGATGTGCTTGTGGGTATAAACCTTTTGCGTGAGGGACTTGATATACCCGAGGTGTCACTTGTTGCAATACTCGATGCCGATAAAGAGGGCTTTTTGCGCAGTGAAACCTCACTTGTGCAAACGGTGGGCCGTGCGGCCCGCAATGCCGAGGGTGAGGTTATTATGTATGCCGACAGCGTTACCGACTCTATGGAGCGCGCCATAGCCGAAACCGAGCGCAGACGTGAAATACAAAGCCACTACAACAGCGAGCACGGCATAACCCCGCGTACCGTCACGAAAGAGGTGCGTGATGTTATTGAGATAGGCCGCAAGGCGGTCGGCGAAAAAAGTGCCTCAAAAATGTCGCGCGCGGAGCGTGAAAGCGAGATTAAGCGCCTGACTGCCGAAATGAAGCAGGCGGCAAAGCTGCTTGAATTTGAGCACGCCGCATATTTGCGGGATAAAATCAACAAGCTTCGTGATGCGGGCAAGCACAGATGAAGTAATGAGGGGTGACTGCTGTGACACAGGAATACGAAATTCACAACTTTAAGCGGCAATTAACGGTTAAAAGCATTGTTACCGCCATAGATGCCGTGCGCCCCAAGGATTTTTATTTTGAGGGGGAAATGCACGATTTTTGGGAGCTGGTTTGCGTGCCGGAGGGGGTTGCCGCAGCCACGGGTGACGAAAGAGTTTACAGCCTTAAGAAGGGCGATTTGATTTTCCACAAGCCTATGGAATTTCACCGTGTGTGGTCGGCCGAGGGCACCGCACCGCGGCTTCTTATAGTTTCCTTTGAAGCCACGGGCAAGGGTATGGAATACTTTAACAATCGGCATTTCCACCTTAACGACCTTATGCTTGAGGAATTTGCCGAGGTTGTGCGCCTGCTTCAAAGGGCGATAGAGCTCTACCGCGACGGCGGTGCCGAATATGCCTGGGCCGCAAGCCGCGGTGCAGCCGCGCTTGAGGGCTTTTTGCTTCGCCTTTACGGGCAAAAGGAGGCACCTCACGGTGACGAATCACGCTATGCCGCCATATACAGGCAAACCGTAAGCTTTTTGGAGGATAATTTGTGCCGAAAATTAACCGTTGATGAGGTGGCACGTGCCTGCGGGCTGAGTGTCGGCAGCCTTAAACGGGTTTTCAAAATGTTCTGCGATAAGGGGATTATGGAATACCACACCTTTCTCAGAATCCGAACCGCCGTACAGCTTCTCGGGGACGGTAAAAGCATAAAGGAGGTAAGCCATGAGCTCGGCTTTTCAAGCACCGCCTACTTTCAGGTGGTTTTCAAGCGAACCGTGGGTCTGCCGCCCGGTGCCTACTGTAAGGGCAAAAATTTAACATAATTTAAAATACATAACTAAACTACCGGCTTAGCCGATATTTTGCTCTCCCGCCGTTTTGTTTGCACAGAGCAATAAGGCTCCTGCAAAATTTCAAGTCTCATTCGTAGGGGCGGAGAGTGCGACTTTGCCGACACTTAAAAATGAAAAGGAGCCGTGTAAAACGGCTCCTTTTCATTTTTAAGGGGTTTGAGGAGAGAACTTCTCTTTTTTTCAAAAGAGAAATCATACCAAAACGGGTGCGGCTCCCTTTTCGGTACAAGCATATGATAAACCATAATTTTAGCGTTTCTGTGAACTGATTTTAAATATTTAAGGAATATATTATGTATTTTTGTTAATAATATTTTCGGAAAAGAGCCCGTGAAAGGAAAATGAAAATATGAAATATTCCGAATATAAATCAAAAACAGGTCCGAGAAGCAAGGCGGCCTTTTACACGGTAATAGCCTGTTGCCTGCTGGCACTGGGCGGTGCCTCATGGTTTGCCGCGTCAAGCATCAGCCGCCGCGGAACCGAGACACCGGATTTACCGCAAGCCTCAAGCAAGGAGCCGCAGGTATCCTCCGAGCAGAGCAGTCTGCTGCCCGAAGCCCCCGCAGAGGAGGCGGGCAAAAATGTATCGGATGAGCCGTATACCGCGCCGTCGGACACAACCCCCGCCACACCCGAAGTAACGGTATACACCATGCCGGTGCAGGGCGAGATTATTAAGGGCTTCAGCAACACCGAGCTGCAATACTCCGAAACCTATAAGGATATGCGCATTCACAGCGGTGTGGATATTGCCTGCGAAAAAGGTACCGGCGTGAGTGCCTGTGCCGACGGGCGCGTTATTAATGTAGGTGAAAGCGCCTCAAGCGGCATTACCGTGGAAATTGACCACGGCAACGGAATTACCACCCGCTATTCCGCAATTGATGGTGTTCGTGTAAAATCGGGTGACAGTGTTTCGGCGGGTGATATTATAGGCACGGTTGCGGAAATTCCCTGCGAATGTGCCGACCGAAGCCACCTGCACCTTGAAGCCGTTAAGGACGGCAACCCCGCCGACCCGATGAAAGTTCTGGGTCTTAAATAAGCCTGCCCCCGTAAAGCGTTTAGGGGCAACCACCGACCGATACACCCGATGTGTCGGTCGGTGTGCTTTTATTATTTGTGACAAATTGAAAATGCTTAGCTTTTGCCGCCGCATTCAACATTAGGGGTGCCCTTGTCAAAGGTATTGTTTTCAAGGGTTAAATAGCCGTCTCTGTAATTACCGACTATACCGCCGATTTTGCTGCGCATTCCTCCTGTTACGGTGCCGCTGTGTTTACAACCGCTGATTGCAGCAGGCTTATATCCGCCGATATTGAAGTTATTATTATCTCCCACCGAGCCGGCAATACCGCCTACCCAGGATACGGCTCCGGCATTAACATAACCTGTGCTTACACAATCGGTAATATTTCCGCCGCCTGCATATCCCACAATTCCTCCGAGCAGGGATTGGTCTTTATCGCAAAGGGTGATGCCGTCTGCCGTGCAGCCGACAATTTTCGAGCTGTTGGACATAGAGCCGGCTATGCCGCCCAAGGTGGCTTTTGTCCCCGTTGAACGAACCAATACATCCTTGGTATGGCAGTTTTCAACCGTGCCCTCCAAAATGCCGGCGATTGCTCCCGCTCTGTCATAATCATCATATCTGCCTGCTGTTAGAGTAAAGCCATCCACTATGAAGACGGATTTTTCAATTCGCAGGTTTTTCACCGTACCGCCGACTCTGGCGAACAAGCCTGCCGTACACGCTTCTTCCGTACTGGAGACATAGAGACCGCTTATGGTATGCCCGTTACCGTCCAAGGTGGCGTTAAATACGTTCGAGAAGGTTTCCCAAATGTATGCCGACATATCAAGATCCGCACCCAATGTGTACACAATGCTCTTATCATTGAGATTTTTGTCATTTAAGTGGTTCACAATATAGGCAAGCTGACCGGGCTTGGTTATGGTAAAGGCATTGTTTTCCACCGTAACCGCTTCCCAATGTCTACGCCAGAAATCGTTGTTATTGATGCATTTAACCCTGTAACCGATTCTGACGGTGAGCGAGGTCTTATTTTTAACGTTTCCGCCGGTAAAGTCGTACGAGATTTCATAGTTGGGATTGGTGACGGTAAGCAAAATTTTGTAATTAGACAAATTCCCACTCTCCGGCGGTTGGATAAAGAGGGTTTCACCCACGTTTGCCGTGAAGCCTGTGCTTGGAGCTTCGGGTGAGAACACAACCGAGGTGTGCTCACGGTCGGGCATAAGCTTTGCCCAGCCCGATTCTTTTAAAGAGACCTTCAGCTCAAAGGGATTCGGATTTTCAACTTCCAAATCGTCCTTTTTCAGCTCGCTTTCAAATTTAAACTGCGCCCTGTTGATTTTTACCGCAGCTTGGCGTTGAGCTTCAAAGGCCGCATAGTAATCGTCCGCCGCACGGGTGATAACAACATCATAAATTCCCACGTTAACGGGCTTGCCGTCAATATAGTCCTCGCTTCCCTGCAGCTTATATCTATATGTAAAGTCATTTGCCGTTAAGGGGTAATCCGCCGTGCCGGTCGGGATATTGCCGTAAACGGGAGCAAATTCACTGCCGCTGTAGGTTACCTCCAACGTTTCAAAGGTGAATTTACCGTCCGCTTCGATTCCGATCAATTCACGCCAATGGGCATAAAGCGTATGCGCCGAGGCGTTGTTCATTACGGTTCCCGAGCTTACAAGCTTGCCGCCTGTTTTTTCGGTATACCAGCCCTCAAAGCCGTAGTTACCGTTGCGGGTAGCCTTGGGCATTTCACCGTAGGCTTCGCCGAACACAACCTCACGGACACCGCTTTCGGGGGCTTCCCAATTATTGCCGTTGTTCACATCAAAGGTTACCGTTACCGTGTTGGCTTTCCAGCCGGCATAGAGGGTAAAGCTTTCCTTGGGCATCAGTCTGCCGGTGAAAGGTGTCTTTAAAGCACTGTCGGCAAACCAGCCCGTGAAGGTGTGGCCGTAAAGCGTGGGCTCGGGCAAAGTGCCTATTAAAGCACCTCCTACGCGCTCTATGTCATCTACCTGCGAGCCGCCGTTTTCGTTAAGGGTAATTGTATACTTCTCCCCTATTATATCGCCGCATTCCACCATATAGGTAACAGAGGAATTTAGCACGCCCGGCTCCGGGCTTATGCTCTTAACGGCCATACCGTTTTCCGCCGCCACAGCGCTGAAATCAAAGGCAGAGGCGGTACCCTTACGGATGCGCTCTGTATGGTTCGGCACATCAATTCCGCTGAACTGATAGGTAACAAGCACCGAATCGTCCGCATAAAGGGCGGTTGCCGTTACCTGACCGTTTGCAATAGCCTCAGCCGCTTTGCCGGTTACGGGCTGTGAAAGGTCTATGGTGCTGTAAACGGGCTTTCCGCTTTCATCCTTACCAACCTGAATTTCGGCATCGGTGGTCACGCCCACAAATTTTGTGAAGCAGGCCGAAGCGGGATTGTTGCTTGGAAGATTTACACCGGTATTAGAAAGGGAGCCGAAATCGAATTTTTCTCCGTAACGGGCGGTGAAGCTGCGTTTTTCGGTGGTTCCGTCGGCGTTTTTAACACCGTTTACGGTGACGGTGTAGTGCTTGTATACGGCGGTACACAAATAGTCTGTATCCTCAGTTAGGCTTACTGCCTGCCCCGCCTTCGGGAAGCTGAAGCTTTCGTACTTATCGGCACTGAAGCCCGCCAGCTCCATAAGCTCCTCGGTAGTGGGCAGGGTGAATGTTTCGCCCTTATGTACCAAACGGGTCCAAACGGTTTCGTAGCCGTCCTCCTCGTTGCCCACGCGCACACCGGCGGTGTACACCTCGTTTGCTTCATCCTGTGTAAGGTTGGTCCAATATATGGGCACGGTCACCTGCATATCACGATCGCTGAATGCCAGCTTACTGCCCTTATATGTAACGGTCATATCACAGCCGATATACTGTGTGCCACGGGGAACCTCCACCGTTATTTTGGCGGAGTTTGCCCTCACCTGCTTAATTGAAAAATGCGGGTCTGAGAAGGTAATGTTGTACTTATCGTAATTATATGCATTGTTTTTGAAGCTGCCGTCGGTAAGTGATATACACCTCAATGCACGGTAGGCACTCGGCAGGGTCATCTCAATGCCGTTGGTGCTGTCGTTATCCTCATCCTTTATGCGCAGGGGCTTATTGCTTTCGGGATCGTAGTTGAAGTTGTAGGCAAAGGTCTTGTTGCCCGCCTCAAGCAGAGGATATTCCTTATTCACGAAATCATAGCTCACCTCAAGCATACCGCCTGCGGCAGAGGCATCAATAGATACAATGAGATACAGGCCGAATTCCATATACAGTGCGCCGCCCATATGCTGAACAGCCGTAAATTCGGCGGTGTTTGCTTCTCTTGTTCGCTCATAGGAATAGAGGAAGAAGCCATACAGCTTGACATAAGGGCCGAATTCCAATGATATGCTGACACCTGCCACCTCGGGCGAGCCCAAAGCAAAGCCTATGTATCCCTTAATACCCATTTTCAGTCCGAGCTTACCCATAACATAGTATTGGAAGGCAAACTGCTCATCTAAAAGGTCCATAGTTTCGCTGCCGGCACTCGGAGCGAACATACCGAACTTAACCCAGAAGTTATATCTCTTGCCTACCTCGTATTGCAGGCTTGTGCCCATGGCAATGTTCATATCCGCACGAACCACGAAATTTGCACCGAATTCAATAACCAACCCGCATATGCGAATTTGGCTCTTGCACATTTCCTTATCCACCAGCTGTACCCAGTCGGTCTTTTTTTGCAGCATCTCGTTGTATTTCGCCATAAGGCTTTCCATATCCTCGGCATAGCGGTTGCCCTCAAGCTCTGTTTCGTCCGAGAGGCTCATCATATCCATTAAATCCTTGGATATGTTTGTCTTGCCGAGCTTTTCGCACAGCCTGTTCCATTCCTCCTCGTTCGGCAGCTCCCCGATCTCGTCTATCACATCCCACAGCATGGCGATGTCTTCGGCATAGCCTTTGTACTTTTCTGCGTCGTTGCGAGCCTGCTCCATTTCGCCCTTCAGCTCATCAATCTTGTCGTATATATCACCGACCGTATCAAGGCCTTTTTTGAGTGCGCCGAGCTTATCGGGCAGAATTTCGGAAACGTCCTTCGGATTCTTTACTATATCCAAAAGCTGATCCATAAGGCCCTTGTCCTCGGCGGCTTCCGTGTAGGCCTGAGCATCAATACGAATGCCGGTAAAGCTCTTAATATCCACCGAGGCGCCTACCTGCACACCGATAGGAACGGGAATACACCACAGAATTTCCTTTGTTACCAGCTTGCCGTTGGCCGTAACACCGAGGGAAATTTCCTGCACGAAGGTGGCAGACAGGTCAATCACAACCTTGCCGCCGTCTGCGGTCTCCACCTCAAACTGAGCATCTATACCCACGGCGAGCTGTACCGCTCCCTTGTCGGTAAAGTGCATTTGGTCACCCGAGGTGATAACCTCAACCGTTAATTTCACACCGTCCTTAAGCTCAAAGGCTTTGCTGATGTTACGTGCGGTAACACTGCTTGTGCTGAGCATATTTCCCCGCTCATCATAGAATGTAGCACTCACGCCCTCCATACTGCGGAAGCCGTCGGTATACACCGCCATATTGGCAAGTGTGTATGCCGCTTCTTCGGCAAAGCCGCTGTATTTAACCTGCTCAAGCACTTCTTCCTCGATTTTCTCCTTTGCATCCTCGGAAATCAGCTCATCACCCGATACAACGGGCTTGATATAAAGGTCGGCTGCCGCCTTGATTTCCTCTGCGGAGGATTTTTTAAAGGTAATCACACCGGTTTCGGAATTGAAATAGGTAATCCTGCCGAAGTAAACATCAGGCTCCGAGAGTAATTCATCCTTTGATACATAGATTGAAACAAAGTCACCCACAGATACCTTGGATAATGCGGCTTCAAGGCTGTTATCCTCTGCCATCATAGCGTAAATATCGGTATCAAGCGCATAGCCGTCACCGTCTTCGGGGGTAAGGGTCAATGTTCCGTCATTACCGCCGGGCAGCTTGCCGTTTACGGGGAAATTGTCCGGAATATCGTATATTCTCTCCCGATCCGCCTCGGTCAATTCTTCAAGTGTTACTTTATTGCCCGACACCTTGCCTGCCTTGAACCAAATCTCGGGGTCAGCCATATAGGCGTTGCCGGATTTATAATCACGCTCCTCGGGGTTGGTTTCCTTATAGAAGCATATAAGATCGTCGGTTTTCACATTTTCGGCGGTTACGGTGTCGCCCGCCTGCAAAGCGGAGGCATTTGCATTTTTAACAAAACGGGTTTCACCGCTCATGGCAAGGTTTTCCACTATATCCTTCTTAATCGAGAAAGCCGCGGTACGAATACTGCTTTCCTTACCGTTAAAGCTCCAGCCGTCTGCCAAAGTAAGCTCATAGGAGCAGCCCTCATTAAAGCCCTTGGGGGCGCTTACGGTATAAATGCCGTCCCCGTCGGGATCCTCAATTGTAAAGGCCACCGAATCGGAGCCGTCCTTTGCAGTAAGTGTAGCCGCCGTTTGCGACGGGGTATCGCCCGATTGCTTTACAATTTCAAAGGAAACGTTGCTTCCCGTATCCATCTGCGCAAACGAGGTGGGAGTTACGGCCTCGGCACTATCCATATCCTCATACTTGGCGTAGACATTCATATTGCTTTCCACCGGATTTTCGGCATAGAAAGGAACCGTCAGGGCCTTATCGGTAAAGTAACCGACTAAAACACTGTCCGCCTTAGAGGACTTTGCAGAGGTCGGTACCTCGCCCAGGGCGTAGCCCTTACTCGCCGCAAGCGCATCAATAAGCCTGTCACCGTCATAAAAGCTGACCGTGAGTAGCTCCGGTCCCAAATGAATATCCCATTCCGCAAGGGATTTTTTCAGCATTAAAAGGTCGGTTATGTCGGCCTCGTTATCCACATTGACATCGGCGTTTAAAAGGCTGAAGCCCGCGGGATTTTCCTCGGCTATGTAGCGCTTCAGTATCAAAGCATCGTTCAAATCCACAGAGCCGTCGGCATTAACGTCACCGTATAAAATATTATTGGTTTTGGCAAAAACGGTTGTCGGTATAACCGTTAATGCAAATGCAACAACAAGAATACAGCTGACTAGTCTTTTCAGCATTTTAACCCCTCCTCTTTTTAATTACCCAAAATGCGGCAAACCCACCTGCCAAAACAACAACTATAAGAACCGCAATTATTTTGGAGGTCGCGGATGATGTTTTTTCGGCACCGTCCAAATCGGCCCTGGGCGGATTTACGGTATCCGTGCTTGCGGTACCCTCTGTGTCCTCACTGTCCCGAACGGTAAAGCTCGCATCGGCTGTTCCGCTTTTTGAAACTATTGAAATTGTGTGCTCCCCGCTGCCGAGCGTACCGAGGTAATCCTTGCTTACGGTAACAATTGTACTGCCGCTCTCTACGGTATAATCCTTTTCGTCAAGAACGCTTCCGTCTATTTCAACACGAATAAAATCGCCGAAATCCGCGTTTGATACAAATACAAGTGCCTCTTGCGCATCCTTATTGAAGACTGCCGCATTGCCTTTTGTGATTGTCGGCTCATCGGCAGGTGTTGAGGTTGTGGGAGTTGCGGTCGATGTGGTATCGGTCGCGGGCGGAGGCGTAACAGGAGTGTTTTCCTTAAGCCTTGCAATTGCCTGCCCCTTCTTTATCAGCTTGCCGCAGGCTTTACAGTATGTATCCCCCGTGTAGCCCTCTGCGGCTTTTGTTGCGGCCACGGCATTGCGCACCTCGGTGTTCTTATGACCCGTAGCATTTACGGCTTTTGTTTCAAAGGTTTTTCCGCACTTTTTACAGGTAAGGGTTTCCTTGCCGCTGTCTTCACAGCCTGCCGCCTTTGTTACACGCCACTCGGTATTTGCGTGCACACAGCTCACAACCGTAACACTGCCGTCAAGCGTTTTAAATTCAATTTTCTTCCCGTCAACATTGTTGGCCTGTGAAACCTCCACCGTAACCGGATATGCTTTAAATTCCGCGCTGCCGCTTACCGCAAAATTCAAAGCCACTATTGTGCCGTTTACGGTTTTGTTTTCAAGCGAATTGCAGGAAGCCACAACAACGTAAGGGTCTTTATTCAAATCCTGTGAAAGTGTTAATTCGCCTTTTTCAAACACACTGCCGGTTGTTACCGATTTCAGTGTCAAGGCCGAGTGATCATAGTGTATTCTGAGCTTTATTCCCCATATTCCGGGGTTGCCCTCCAAATTAAAGGAAACCGATGCTTCGGCGCCCCTTTCAACCGTGCCGGAGGAAACGGTAACCCTTGGGTTGCCGGCTGCGCTTGCCGTCACTCCCGAAAAGGCGAAAAGCAGGCAAAGCAGACTGATTACAGCCATAATTTTTTTGCAGCCTTTCAAAAAAGATTGGTTTTGATTCATCATTGCAGTACCTCCGTTATTTTTCGGCGCGTTATTTCCCGATTGCCGTAGTATTATACGCTTATATTTTACACCTTTCTTCGGCCAATGAACTTTTTTGGAGCGAAATGCTGTTTTTTCGGAGTGAATTGCAATTACCCGGGTTGAAAAAAGTAAAAAAATAGAGTAAAATGTAATGGAAATATCGGTAAGAATTTATTGAATGCCGAATTTGTTATTCTTACTCCGTTTGGCGGGGCAAAATCGCACAAGTCAATTAGTCTCACTATGACGAGTAAGGTAGCGAGCGCGTCCTGCGGACGACAATTGCGCCGCGCTCCAAGTGTGCGCAATGTCGGGCACCGCAAGAGGGCCTGAGCTGTCACCGCAAGGTGACTGAGGGAGAGAAAAGGTTAAGCCTTGATGTTGTCTTAGTTTATCTCTCCCTCCGACCTCCCTCATCAGAGGGAGGCAAAGGATTTGCAAAAACTAAAGGCCTCCAAGCCTTTAAGGCAGATTTCCCCGCGGTGCGGGGACAATGTCGCGAAGCGAAAAAAGGGGACGGCTCCGTCAGAGTGTCTAACGGAGTGAGACTGAGGGGATATTTAAATTTGCAGAAGCCCTAAAGCTTCCGTGTTGGATTTAATTTTATTCGGGAGGGATGAGAATATATGCTGCGTATTGCCGTATGTGATGACAGCCTTGATTTTTTGCAAAAAGCGGTTGGATTGATTGAAAAATGGTCGGAGCAACGCGAAATACCCGTGGAAATATACCGCTTTGATAACGGTGACGAGCTTATTGCCAAAAACGCCTCCACCTATTTTGATGTCTGCTTTTTGGATATTATTATGCCCTTGCAAAACGGCATTGATGTAGCAAGGGAATTGCGCCAGAATGACAATGCCGTAAAAATAATATTCCTTACCTCCTCCCCGGAATTTGCCCTGGAATCATATGAGGTTAAGGCTTCGGGCTATCTTTTAAAGCCTGTTACATACGAAAAAATAAAGGAGCTGCTTGACGAATGCAGCGAAGCCTTTGATATTGAGCCGAAAAACACGGTTTTAAAAACGGGCCTCGGGTATCAAAAGGTCTTTTTTCACGATATAGAATATCTTGAGGCGCAAAATAAAAAGGTAGCCTTTTACCTGAAAACGGGCAAAACGGTTTTGGCGGTTAATCCTTTATATTTATTTGAAAGTCATTTCACCGAAAGTGACGGCTTTTTCAAATGCCACAGAAGCTACATTGTTTATCTTCCGAATGTGGATCACTTTAATCAAACGGAAATAATCACAAAATCGGGGCATATTGTTCCCATAGCCAGAGGCTTGGGCAAAGCCTTTCAGGAAGCCTATTTTGCGGCAATGTTCAAGGATTGATAAGGGTGACGGATTATGATTGAAAGCATACTTGTTTTATTGCATAATGCCACAACGCTTTTGTTCGGTATATATATATCCGCCGCATTTCTCGGCATACGGATGAGCAGAAAAAATATTGTAACGCTGCTCGTCTTTTCCTCTGCGGTCGGCTTGCTTAATATTCTCACCTTTGTGTTTTTCGGAGCCGATATTGCCGAGCAGGTGTACCCGCTCATAATTCATCTGCCGCTTATCCTTTTCCTTGCGTTTTATTATAAATATAATCTGCTTCGTTCGGCACTTTCGGTTTCAACGGCATACCTGTGCTGCCAAATCAGCAAGTATGTGGGGCTTTCCGCAAAGGAGCTTACAAAGCTTAACTCGGTATATTACGGCGTGCGCATTGTCGTAACGGTCGTTGTATTTATAGTTCTCATCCGCTTTGTGGCAACCGCGGCCTCTCAAATTATGCAAAAGCCGAGCCATGCACTGCTGATTTTCGCACTTGTGCCATTCACCTATTATCTTTTTGATTACGCAACCGGCGTTTATACATCTCTGCTCTATTCGGGCAAGGAGGTTGTCGCCGAATTTTTGGGCTTTGCGCTCTGCCTTGCTTACCTCCTGTTTTTAACCCTATATTTCAAGCAATACGAGGAAAAATATGAGGCGGAGCAGAAAAACCGTATGATGGAAATGTGGCGTGCACAGTCCGCAAAGGAAATGGAAATAAACAGGCGCTCGGAATATGCCGTTTCCATTCTCCGCCATGATATGCGGCATTTTCTTTCCAACATTTCGGCGTATATTGATAACCGCGAATACGATAAGGCAAAAGAGTATATCAGCGGCATTGTATCCTATACCGACAAAACCGCTCCGCGTAAATACTGCAAAAACGAAATAATCAATATGATCCTCTCCTCCTACGGCAACGAGCTTGATGAGAAGCAAATTGATTTCAGGTATTCCGTTCAGGTCCCGGAAAAGCTTTCTGTTTCGGATGTTGATTTAACCTCAATTTTATCAAACGCCATGGAAAATGCAATTCACGCCGTTCTCCCGCTTGAGGCGGGAAAACGCCATATAGTGCTTGATATACGAATGAATGATGACAAGCTTTTGCTTTCGCTGAAAAACACCCTTGCCGAAAAGCCCGTCTTTGCCGACGGTATGCCGCTGAGCAATAAAGAAAACCACGGCTTCGGCACGCAAAGCATTCTTTATGTTACCGAAAAGCTTAAGGGCAACTGCCAGTTTTCGGTTAAGGACGATTGGTTTGTGCTGCGGGTTGTATTGTAATTTAGAAAAAAGCATTGCCCGCACTCTGCTTTTCGGCCTGCGCGGGCATTCGGATTATATCATTCGAGATTGACAAAGCTTTTCGGGGTGGTTATAATGTTGTGTGCATTACCCGCCTCGATTTTTATTTTTGGGGCCTTGCGGCTCGG
>CAZKUO010000014.1:0-18016 GCA_964555975.1 uncultured Ruminococcus sp.
TTACAGCCGCTTCTGGCACCGATTCCTTTCCGATATAGGTGCCGTGCCCGTGGCCGAGCCCTATAAAAAGCGCACAAGCCACGGAATGATTTTGGCCGAGAACGGCGAAAAGATGTCCAAATCCCGCGGGAACGTGGTTAACCCCGATGAGATAGTGCGCGATTACGGTGCAGATACCATGCGCCTTTATGAAATGTTTATAGGCGATTTTGAAAAGGCGGCTCCGTGGAGTCAGTCCTCAATAAAGGGCAGTAAGCGTTTTCTTGATAAGGTTTGGGCGCTTAGCGAAAAGCTCACCGAGGGGGAAAGCTACCGTCCCGCACTTGAGGCGGCCTTTAACCGCACAATCAAAAAGGTTACCGAGGATATTGAGGGCCTTAAAATGAACACCGCAATTGCGGCTCTTATGTCTCTGCTTAACGATATTCAGGCAACCGGAAGCATTAACCGTGCGGAATTTAAAGCCTATCTTTTACTGCTTAATCCCTTTGCTCCGCACATAACCGAGGAGCTGTGGGAGAAGGCCGGCTTTGAGGGAATGCTGAACGCCGCCGAGTGGCCCGAATTTGACGAGGCAAAATGTGTTGACTCGGCCGTTGAAATAGCGGTTCAGGTGAACGGAAAAATCAAGGCACGCATAAATGTTGCGGCCGATATTTCCGCCGAGGATGCAATAAAGGCCGCTAAGGCTGAGGCGGCGGTTGAAGCTGCCGTTTCGGGCAAAGCCGTAATAAAGGAGCTTTATGTTCCCAAAAAGCTTGTTAATATTGTTGTGAAATAATTTTACAATTTGTGAAAAATATTTATTGCATATTTCACGTGTTTGTGTTATTATGATATATGCTTATTCGTGGTACGGAGGTGTAAGCTGTGAGTGCAGTTGAAATAATATTGGGAATTGCCGTTATAATAGTTTCTTTGTTTATAATTGCGGTGGTTCTTTTGCAGCAAGGTCATCGCGCCGGCATAAGCGGGGCGATTTCCGGCGGAGCCGATACATTTCTTTCCAAAAACAAGGCCAGAACCTTTGATGCTTCCTTGGCTCGCTGGACAAAGTGGGTTGCATTGATTTTCTTTGTGTTGGCCATTGTTGCCAATGTTATTGCCTTAAGGGGCTAACGAAATTACCCCTGCTATTCTGCGGAGGGAGGGAATGTAAATGAGTCAAATCAGAATTAAAGAAAACGAGTCGCTTGATAACGCTCTGCGTCGCTTTAAAAGGCAGACCGCAAAGGACGGTGTTATTCAGGAGGTTCGCAAAAGAGAGCATTATGAAAAGCCCTCTGTAAAACGTAAAAAGAAGTCGGAGGCTGCTCGCAAGAGGAAATTCCGCTGATTTCGTTTTTTAAAAAAGCGGTTGCAAAACCGCTTTTTTCTATATTTGTGAGGAGAAAAAATGTTACTGAAGCCCGATATAAAGCTTGAAAAAATCACGGATATAACCCCCGCCTTTTTAAAAAGCAGGGGAATAACCGATTTAATACTCGATGTTGACAATACACTTTCGGTCCACCACGGCCAAATACCCACCGAGGGGCTTAACGCTTGGCTTGACATTATGCGGAATGCGGGAATCGGTCTTATAATCCTTTCTAATTCCAAAGAGGAACGTGTAAAGCCCTTTGCCGAAGGGCTGGGGCTTGGATTTGTGAGCCTCGGCTTAAAGCCGTTGCCCTTTAAATTTAAGACCGCGCTTGAAAAGCTTAATTCCGATAAAGCGCGCACGGCAATTGTGGGCGACCAAATTTTCACGGATGTTTTGGGCGGCAGCCTTTACGGGGTAAAAACCGTGCTGCTTGACCCCATTGAGCCCGAAAAGGCTTTGCGCTTTCGCATTAAGCGCAGGGCAGAGCGCTTGGTTTTTAAAATTTACGGAATAAAGAACACGGAGGTTTAAGTGTATGCCGAAATTCGGACCGGCGGGTAATTCCGAAAGCTTTGCGGCAGGCGGCAGAAAAAGCAGCCTTGAGGTGCCGGAATATATAGTCGAAATGGGGCTGGACTGCTACGAATATCAGTGCGGCCGCGGAGTTAACATAGGTGAGGAAAAGGCGCACCTTTTGGGTGAAAAAGCCGCCGAAAAGGGAATTTATCTTTCCCTGCACGCACCTTATTACATTTCAATGTCCTCGGTGGATGAGGAAAAGCGCCTTAATTCCATAAGCTATATTCTCGCTTCCGCAAGGGCGGTAAATGCCATGGGCGGCAACCGCATTGTGGTGCATACGGGCTCCTGCGGTAAAATTTCACGGGCGGAAGCCCTTGACCTTGCCTGTGACACCATGCGTAAGGCCGTATCCGCACTTGATGAGGCGGGGCTTTCACACATACACATTTGCCCCGAAACCATGGGCAAGGTTAATCAGCTCGGCACACTCGATGAGGTGCTTGAGCTCTGCAAGACGGATGAACGCCTTATTCCATGTATAGATTTCGGGCATCTTAATGCCCGCGATTTGGGCTCGCTTAAAACAAAATCGGATTTTGAGGGCATTTTCACGGCAATAAAAAATGCTCTCGGAAGTGACAGACTGAAATGCTTCCACTCCCATTTTTCAAAAATAGAGTACACAACGGGCGGTGAAAAACGCCACCTCACCTTTGAGGACAGTGTGTACGGCCCCGATTTTGAGCCCGTTATGGAGCTCACACTTAAATATGGGTGTGACCCCGTGTTTATTTGCGAATCCGCCGGTACGCAGGCGGAGGATGCGAAAAGAATGAAGGATTATTACTACAGCTTGAGGTGACGGTATGATTTGGCACAGCAGTGAAGCCTCGGCGGTTTTGGCCGAGCTTGAGGTTGACGGCAAAAAGGGACTTCCAAACGGTGTTGCTGATATGCGGCTTGAAAAATACGGCCGCAATGTTATTTCCGATGCGGAAAAGCCAAGCTATTTAAAGCGGTTTTTGGCACAGCTCGGCAGCAAAACCGTTATTTCGCTTATAATAACGGCACTGCTTTCGTTTGCGGTATCGCTTATGTATGACGAGGTGAATGCTTATTCACCCTTGCTTATTATTGCCATAGTTCTTATTAATGCGGCAATAAGCGCTTATTATCTGCATAGCTGCGATAACGCGCTTGACGATGTAAAAAGTGCCACTAATCCCACAGCAACCGTTCTGCGCGACGGAATAGTGAAGAAAATCAATTCTGCCGAGCTGGTCCCCGGGGATATAATAATCCTTGAAGAAGGGGATTACATTTCGGCCGATGCGCGCCTGCTTGAAAGCAATGAGCTGCGCTGTAACGAAACCTCCTTAAACGGGGAGGAGATTCCCGTTGAAAAATATGCCGATGCCTGCTTTGAGGAAATCACCGCCGCCGCCGCACGTGGGAATATGGTGTTTTCGGGTACAAGCGTGGTGCACGGCACCGCACGGGCTGTGGTTGTGGCAACAGGGCTTAATACAGAAACCGGACACACCGCCTCAATTTTAAAGCAAACGGGCGAAAAGCGCCTGCCGCTTGAAAAGGAGCTTGAGGGTACCTCAAAGCTTGTAAACACGGCAGTGCTTGTAATATGTGCGCTTGTTTTCGTTATAGGAATGCTTCAAAACTTTTCAAGCGGAAGCTTTGCCTCAATGACACTTAAAACCCTTGTAAACGCCTGTGCGCTTGCCGTGGCCGCAATCCCCGAGGGACTGCCCGCAATTGCCACGGTGGTTATTGCGGTTGGTATAAGGCGTCTTACTGAGGATAAAATTATAATTAAGGATTCCACCGTGCCCGAGCTTTTGGGTAAAACAAGTGTAATCTGTGCCGATAAAACGGGAATACTCACCCGCAACAAAATGCATTTGAACCGAATTTTTGACGGGGAAAGCATAACTGATGTTACGACAGAAGCTCTCTCTGAGCGCGCTTCACTTGTGCTGAAGCTTGCGGCCGCCTGCTCAACGCTTCACAATGACCCCACCGAGGATGCAATTAAAAAGGCCTGTCTTGACTATAATTCAATGGCCGAGGCCGATGTTGAAGCAGCCTTTCCGAGGCTCGGCATAATACCCTTTGATTCACAGCGCAAGACCATGACCGTGATTTCAATGATAAACGAAAAGCCCTTTGCCATAGTAAAGGGTGCCCCCGAGGTGCTTTTGCCCAAATGTGTGGGAATTACCGACGGTGAAATTCTTAAAATAAATAACGATATGGCCGATGAAGCCCTGCGTGTGGTTTGTATTGCAATGCGGCCGCTCGAAAGCATACCTGCCAATCCCAATCCCGCGGAAATAGAGGATGAGCTCAGCTTTGTGGGGCTTTTGGGGCTTGATGACCCCCCGCGCGACGGCGTTATAGAGGATATTTCCGATTGCGCTGCCGCGGGGGTTAGAACCGTTATGATAACGGGGGATAACCTTATCACCGCAAAATCCGTTGCCCGCAGAATAGGCATACTCACAGACGGTACCGATGCCATAACAGGGGATGAGCTTTCCGCATTGAGTGATGATGAGCTTGCCGAGCAAATTGAGGATTATTCGGTATATGCCAGAATTTCACCTGCTGATAAGCTGCGCATAATAAAGGCATGGCAGAAAAACGGTGCCACCGTAACCGTTACGGGTGACGGCGTACAGGATGCCGAGGCACTTTCGGCGGCAGATGTAGGCTGTGCCATGGGAAAATTCGGCACCGATGTTGCAAGGGGCACGGCGGATGTTGTAATATCAAACAGTCGTTTCGGTTCTGTTGCGTGCGCCGTGCGTGAATGCAGGGGGCTTTTCGTAAACATAAGAAAATCGGTTCACTACCTGCTTTCCTGTAATTTTGCCGAGCTGATTGTAATGCTTATAGGTATGCTTATGTTTTCCTGCCCGCCGATTGCGGCAGTTCAGCTTTTGTGGATAAATCTTCTTACCGACAGCGCACCTGCAATTTCGCTTACAATGGAAAGGGCCGAAAAGCGTGTTATGCGCACCCGCCCCTACACCTCACTTGCGGGTCTTTTCAGTGGAAGGCTTCTTATCTCCGCTTTGCAGGCCCTTGCTATGGCGGCGGCAGCTCTTGTTGCCTTTGCGGTGTGTCGCTCCTCGGGTGAGGCAGTCGCCATGACAATGGCTTTCGGCACACTCGGTATGAGTGAGATTTTCCATTGCTATAATGTTCGGCTTGACGGAACGGTTTTCCGCAAGGGAATATTTTCCAATAAATTTTTGAACTACTCGGCAGTGCTTTCACTGTTCATTATCGTGTTTATTATGCTTACCCCTGCGGGTATGGCGTTCGGAATGGCAACGGTTTCGGTAAAGCAGCTTTTAATTTCACTTGCTTTGGCTCTTTTGATTGTTCCCGTGGCTGAGGGCTTGAAGCTCGCGCTTGGGAATAAAAGCAAAGAATAAAATATCTGTTTCAATCAAAACAGCCCGTGTACCTTGGTAAATGCAGGTGCACGGGCTGTTATTTATATTTCTGCTTTGTTAATATCCCAATTCCTCATTGCAGAGTATCACATTGATTCTGTTATGAATGCGCTGCCTTGCCGAGATAAGGTAATCACAGCAAATGCGTGTGTCACCACCGCAGCCGTCGGTAATATTAGGATTTTCACTGCCGCAAAGTGAAATGCAGCGGCCGTATTTTCGGCAGGGTGCATCTATTTCAAGTCTTGCGGTGTTTTTGGGTGCCGCAATGCGCTTCACGCGCAAAAGCCCCTCATTCACATCCTTAACAAGCTTATTTACACCCACAAGCATAATAACCTTTTTCGGGCCGAAGCTGATTGCGGATATGCGGTTTGCAAAGCCGTCCACATTTATAAGCTCACCGTTTTCGGTTACCGCATTTGAGGAGCAAAAATAAAAATCACAGCCTACCGTGGCGCGAAAAATCTCAAGCTTTTCTTCCTCTGTGAGGCCCGGCTTTGTTCTGTCAAGAAAATTGTAATCGGCCGAGCCGATAATGTCCCACACACCGCTCTGCTTTAATGAAACAGAGCCGCCGGCGGCTATTACCGCACCCTTAAACAGCATTTCTTGTACAAGCGCACGTGCTTCGGCGCAATTTTCGGCATAAAGAGCCTTCATATTGTTGCGTTCAAGGGCTGACAATGTTTTTTCAATACGTTCGTTCATAGGCTGCATCCTTTCAAAATTGTTCCGCCGCCCACAACAACATCACCGTCATAAAACACGGCAGATTGACCTGCTGCGGGGGCGCGCTGAGGCTTATCAAATTCAATTAAAACTCGGTCATCACCCAGTGGGTGCAGTACAGCAGGCTGCTCTGCGTGCCTGTACCTCAGCTTTGCGGTCACGCGCAAATCGGAGGTTAAGCCGTCAAAGGGTATAAAATTAAGTCTGTCTGCCAAAACACAGCGATAAAACAGCTTATCCTCATCCCCTAAAACCACAGTGTTATCATCAACCCGCTTTTCAAGCACAAATGCGGGCTTGCCGAGCGCAATTCCGAGGCCCTTGCGTTGACCTACCGTATATCTTATTATTCCCTTGTGCTCGCCCAAGCGGTTGCCGGCAGCATCAACAAAATCGCCGTGCGGAGAGCATTTGCCGCTGAAATGCTCTATAAATCCGGCATAATCGCCGCCAGGCACAAAGCATATATCCTGACTGTCCGGCTTTGCGGCATTCACAAAGCCGTGCTTGCGGGCTGTTTCGCGCACAGCTGACTTTGTAAGCTCACCTAAAGGGAAAAGTGTTTTTGAAAGCTGCTCCTGCGTAAGCGAATAGAGGACATAGGTTTGATCCTTTTCTCTGTCTGTCGGGCGAGTCAGCAAATATCTGCCGCCCGCGGCTTTTGAAATTTTAGCGTAGTGACCCGTGGCAATTTTGTTAAAGCCCAATTCCTCCGCACGCCGAAGCATTTTGCCGAATTTCAACAGCCGATTGCACACAACGCACGGGTTCGGCGTGCGGCCGTTAAGATATTCGCTTATAAAATTATCTATAACAGTTTCTTCAAATTCCTCTTTAAAGGTAAACACATAATGCGGAATACCGAGCCTTTCGCACACGGCACGTGCATCCTCCGCATCCGTTGGGGAGCCGCAGTCATGCAGTTTCAGTGTGGCGCCTGCGGTATCAAGGCCGCCCTCAAGTAGCAGTGCCGCACAAACAGAGGAATCCACACCGCCGCTCATTCCCGCCAGTACTTTTTCTTTCGCCATTTCACAGCCTCCGTATTAAAGTAAAGCCCGAAGAAAGTGCATTTCCTCGGGCAAAAAATCAAATGGAGGTGGTGTTTGCAACCTCGTACATGGTATCATCAAACGGCTTTTTCATATTGAGAGCCTCGTAAATATCATAATTCACGATTTCACCGTTCTTTACACCGATAACCCTGTTACCGATGCCCTGCTTTAAAAGCTGAACTGCCGTGTAGCCCATTTGGGTTGCAGCCACTCTGTCGCGCACGGTGGGGTTGCCTCCGCGCTGAACGTGCCCCAAAACGGTTGCACGGGATTCAATGCCGGTTTCCGCCTCTATTTTCTCGGCAATTTTTTCAGAACCGCCGACACCCTCTGCAACAACTATTATAAAGTGCTTTTTGCCTGTTTTCTGTGCGGCGCGTATTTTCGCTATAACACCGTCTATATCCTGCTTTACTTCGGGAACCATTATCGCGGTGGCACCCACGGCAATTCCCGTTTGCAGTGCAAGGTAGCCTGCACGCCTGCCCATTACCTCAACCACCGAGCAACGGTCATGTGACTGTGCGGTATCCCTCAGCTTGTCCACCATTTCCATTGCGGTATTCATGGCAGTGTCAAAGCCTATTGTGTATTCGGTAGAGGAAATGTCGTTATCAATCGTTCCGGGAACGCCCACGCAGGGAATACCGTGAAGCGATAAATCACGTGCACCGCGGTAGGAGCCGTCTCCGCCGATTACCACAATGCCCTCAATTCCGTTTTTCTTGCAATTTTCAATTGCCTCGGCCATGCCTTCCTCGGTTTTAAAGCGCGGGCTTCTTGCTGTGTAAAGCACGGTGCCGCCACGGTGAATTATATCCGAAACCGAGCGAACGTCCAAATCAACTATATCGCCCTCTATAAGTCCGTTATAGCCGCGCATTATTCCTTTTACGGTCATTCCGTTTGCTATCGCCGTTCTCACAACCGCACGTACGGCTGCATTCATTCCCGGTGCATCTCCACCGCTTGTAAGCACACCTATTGTTTTCATTAATATCATCTCCGTAAAGCTTATAATCATTATTCCATTCAAGTATAATACATTAGCGGCTTTTTTTCAACAATTATTTAAAGGAATTTAATTTTTTACTATATTACTTAATTTTTAACAGCCTTGAATTACAAAAAAATTAAATTCTTGACATTTGTCAGATTTATGTTATAATTTTTATGCTGTGTATAAAGCAAGTGTAGCTTTCGGTGCATTTGAAGATATGCATATGCGGTTGCAAAAAGTGATAAAATCGCAATTTTGCGTTTTTATATTTGTGGATTAAGCGAAATGCTCCGCCTCGGTTGACCTCGCCGTGTAAAATTTAGGGGTCAAAACTTAATATGCGGATATGGCGGAACTGGCAGACGCGCTAGATTCAGGTTCTAGTCGGGGCAACTCGGTGCAGGTTCAATTCCTGTTATCCGCACCAGAGAACAGAATTACTTTTTATGAAGTGATTCTGTTTTATTTGTCTCAGACAATAATGCAAAAGAGGTTGCACATACATTTTATGCGCAACCTCTTTTGTGTCAATTAAACAAATCCGAATGACCGGCTAAACGGTAGAGCATTAAAACAAGAACATCGTCAACAATTTCATAAATCAAAAGCCAATCCGGCTCTATATTACATTCACGGCAGCCCTTGTAGTTGCCGGTCAAATTATGGTCTCGTTATTTGCTTTCCAATGGCTCACCGTTGGCAAGCTTTTCGATAACCTCAAACAGCTTATCGGTATTTTTGTTTTGCTTTTTTGCAAGCCTCAAATCTTTTTTGAATTGCGTTGTGAATTTAACTTCATATTTCATACGGAAAGTGCCGTCTTCAAATCATCCATATTGCTGTAACCTTTGGAACTTTGATCGTATGCCATTCTGCAATACAAAATAATATTTGTGTAAAAATGCACTTGACTTTATTATTTAAAAGTACTAAAATAATTAGAAGTTTTAAAGGAGGTGCGGTTTTTGCTTTCGGGTATCATTTCTGCGGTTTTCGGATTAATGCAGGCCCTTATGCTGAAAACCGCGCTTTTTTCATTTACTGCCGGGAATTACACAAGGGCTGCCCTTTTTGTGCTTGTGAAGCTTATGCTTTACGGTGTGGGGGCGGTTTTAGCCGTTTTTGTTTTTTCCGACGCTTTAATTAACCTGCTTGTGGGCTATACGGTGGGCTTGCTTGCTTCGGCAATCGCATTATTTGTCCGTTACGGTGTATCGGCCCGCACTGTGAATACGGAGGGTGATACTGACGAAATCGGTAACAATAATTGAATTTGCCCTGTCTGCGGTGCTTTTCCTGCTCGGCTTTATAGGCTACTGCGCGGTGCACTCGCACATTAAGCATTTCGGCACAAGCAAGAGCTTAAAAAGGCGTTCAACACTTTTGCTTGCTCTTGCGGTTGCGGCGGCATGGTTTTTTGTGGGCACGGTAATAACCTCGGTTTCAAGCGGGGGTGCCGGCTTAAATGTGGAATTTGAAATGTTCAGCGAAAGGGTGGACATTTTCGGTATATCCGTGGCACAAACCACCGTTGTGAGCTGGGGAATAATACTTGCGGTGCTTTTGCTCTGCTTAGTATTTCGGCTTGTGATTTTTCCGCGGTTTAACGCCGAAAAGCCCGCAAGCACACTTCAAAACGTGATTGAGCTTGCGGTCGAAGCTATGGACGGCTTCACAAAGGGGGCCGTGGGGGATTATTCCGATAAGCTTTCCCCGTATATGCTGTCCCTGGGGCTGTTTATGCTCTGCTCTGCGGCAAGTGAGCTGTTGGGTATGAGGCCCCCAACCTCGGATTTGCTTGTAACACTTGCAATGGGGCTTATAACCTTTTTCCTGATAAATCTATACGGTGTTAAAAAGAAGGGGCTTAGCGGTAGAATAAAATATCTTGCTTCTCCTACCCCGATTATTCTGCCTATGAAGCTTTTAAGCGACATAGCAGTACCCATATCGCTTGCCTGCCGTCTTTTCGGCAATATGCTCGGCGGTATGATAGTAATGGATTTGCTTAAATCAGTGCTCGGCGGCTATGCCTCGGGCATTCCGGCGGTGGCGGGGCTTTATTTCAATCTTTTCCACCCGATAATACAGGCATATATTTTCATAATACTTTCGCTTACGTTTATAAACGAGGCGATTGAATAAATAAATTAATTAATGATAAGGTGATAAAAATGTTGGCAATAGGAGCGGGAATGGCAATTTTAACGGCAATAGGAGCAGGCTTCGGAATGTGCCTTGCAACAGGCAAGGCGGTTGATGCGGTTGCGCGTCAGCCGGAGGCATCGGGCAAAATCAATTCCATACTTTTGCTGGGCTGTGCATTGGCGGAGTCAACGGCAATATACGCCTTTGTTATTGCACTTATACTTGCTTCAAAGGCGTAGGTGAGTGAATCCGAGGCGGTCTGATAATCGGGCCGCTTTGGGTAAAATTTTGCTTGCCTGCCTTTGCATAGTGAAAACACAAGGAGAATTTCAATGTTTGGGTTGAATATATCGGATGCCGCAAGGGACCTGATAATTAATATTATTAACATAGTTATTTTGTTCGTCATTGTAAAAGCGCTGGCCTACAAGCCGGTAAAAAAGCTTCTTGCCGAAAGGCGTGCGCGTATTGACGGCGAGCTGAGTGCGGCGCAGGAGAAAAGCCAATCGGCCGAGGCGGCACTTGCGAAATATGATGAGCAAATGCGGCAAATTGCCGATGAGCGGGCTGCGACCTTAAGCGAGGCCGAGAGCGAAGCGCGTGAAAGGGCTGCGGAAATTTTGGCCGAGGCCGAAAAAAAGGCCGCCGAAATTAAGGAAAGCTCACGTATTGCAGCCGAAAAGGACTATAACGAAAGGCTTTCGGAGCTTAAGGGTGAGGTTACCGAGCTTGCCTTTGAAATTTCGGAAAAAATTCTTGCCCGCAGTGTTAAGGCAGAGGACAATATGGCTTTAGCGGATAAATTTTTCGATGAATACCAAAAGCGAGGCTCCGACATATGAAAAGGGTGCTTATAACCGTTACGGAAAATACCCCCGATGAGGTTTATGCCCGCATATGCCGTGGCTTTGAGGAGAGCGAGGGAAAAGAGCTTTCCTTTGAAAAAGCGGTGGATAACAGCCTGCTGGGCGGTTTTACTGCCGAAATAGACGGTGAAATATTTGATATGAGTGTTTCCGCGCAGCTTAGGGAAATGCGTAAAAAAATCGGCGTTGAGCTTTAGGTGGTGTTACGGTGTCGATAATTGTTAACGAGAACATAGGCGATGTGTTGCGCAGCCGAATAGCCGATTTTCACCCGACCCCAATAACCTACCGCAGAGGTCGGGTTGTGAGTGCGGGGGACGGCGTTGTACACATAAAGGGTCTGCCCGGCCGCCTTTACGGTGAGCTGCTTGAATTTGAGGGCGGAGCCTACGGTATGGCACTTGATTTGGAGGAGGACGGCGTGGGAGCCGTTTTGCTTGATGCTTCGGATGCGGTTGGTGTAGGCACTGCCGTTAAGGGAACGGGCGCCGTGGCGGAAATTCCCGTGGGCGGCGCGCTTATAGGCAGAATTATAGATTCGGTGGGTCGCCCGCTTGACGGCGAGCCGCTTGAGGTAAAGGATTATTTCCCGTGTGAGGCCACGGCCCCCACCATTATGGAGCGCCGCCCTGTTGACCGCCCGCTTGAAACAGGCATACTTGCAATTGACAGCATGGTGCCGATAGGCAGGGGTCAGCGTGAGCTGATTATCGGTGACAGGCAAACAGGCAAAACCTCAATTGCGATTGATACGATTATAAACCAAAAAAATAAGAATGTTTTGTGTATTTACTGCGCAATAGGGCAAAAGGCCTCAAGCGTTGCGGGCATAATAGAAAGCCTTAAGTCGGCAGGTGCAACGGACTATACCGTTGTTGTGGCGGCAACCGCCGCCGACAGCCCCGCAATGCAGTATTTGGCCCCATATGCCGCCTGTGCCGTGGCCGAAAGCTTTATGAAAAAGGGCCGAGACGTGCTTGTGGTTTACGATGATCTTTCAAAGCACGCGGTTGCCTACCGTACAATGTCACTGCTGCTGCACAGACCGCCCGGCCGTGAAGCATACCCGGGGGATGTGTTTTATTTGCACAGCCGCCTTTTGGAGCGCAGTGCGTGCTTGGCACACGAATACGGCGGAGGCAGTATAACCGCGTTGCCGATAATAGAAACAACCGGCGGCAATATTTCGGCCTATATTCCCACAAATGTGATTTCAATTACCGATGGGCAGATTTATCTTGAATCGGAGCTGTTTCACAGCGGTGTTCGCCCTGCCGTAAACACGGGGCTTTCGGTTTCCCGCGTGGGCAGAGCGGCTCAGGCGCCTGCAATGCGTGCGGTTTCGGGGTCGCTTAGAATTGAGCTTTCACAATACCGTGAAATGGCGGTTTTCACCCGCTTTGGCAGCGATGTGGATGATTCCACCAAAAAGCTGCTTGACCGCGGCCGATTGCTCACCGAGCTTTTAAAGCAGCCGAAAAGCAAGCCTTATTCCCTGTTTGATGAAACGGCAATTTTGCTTGCCTACCGCGAGGGTGTTTTGGACTGTGTGCCCGAAAGGGAGCTGAGCCGTGTTATTGCCGACATGACAGAATATTTAAGCGAGAATGCGGCCGATGAAAAAAATGCGGTAAATTCAAGCGGAGAGCTTACCGACGGCACTGCCGAGCGCATAAAAACGGCAATGAAGAAATTTGAGGAAAGCTGTTTAAATGGAAAATATAAGTGAATTAAAGCAGCATCTCGGTGCGGTGCGGCAGACCAAGCAGATTTCAAATGCAATGTATCTGTTGGCCTCCTCCCGCATACGCAAATCAATGCGTCACATAGATTATAATCTTACCTATATGCGCCGTCTTCGCGCAACTATTAAGGATATAATTTCCAAAACAAAGCACAATTCGCTCACAAACCCGTTTTTGGAGCTCAGTGAGGGCGGAAAGGCACTTTTCTTTGTGGTCACCTCGGACAAGGGGCTTTGCGGCAGCTATAATTCGGCTGTTGTGAATTTGGCGCTTGAAAAAATGCGGGAATACAGCGAAACCGTGGTTTATTCCCTCGGGCTTAAGGGGAGTGAGCTGTTTTTAAGCCACGGTATTGAGCCGGATGAAAGCTGGTACGGTGCTTCGCGCACTCCCTCGCTTTACTCTGCGCGGGATTTGGGCGAGCGCATAACCGAGCTTTATGCCGATTGCACCGTGAGTGAGGTTTACATTGTTTACACCGAATTTGTAAACGCATCGCTTCAAAGACCGGTTTGCAAGCGTGTTTTGCCGCTTTTGCGCCGCGATTTGGAGGATGTGAGCTACGAAAACAAATATACCGCCGAGGTGATTTACGAGCCGGATTTGCAAACCGTGTTCGAGAGAATTGTTCCGCAGTATATTATAGGAATGATGTACGATATTATGATGCAGGCGGCCGCAAGCGAAAACGCCGCCCGTATGACGGCCATGCAAAAGGCTGCCGAAAATGCCGATAAAATGATTGACGGGCTTTCAAGAAAAATCAACGCTGCGCGTCAGTTGGCGGTTACGAATGAAATAACCGAGATTGCCGCGGCAACCGAGGTTCAAAAGGAGTGAGCTTTAATGCAATACAAGGGTAAAACGGTGAAAATATCCGGCCCGGTTATAGATGTTCGCTTTGAAAACGGCGATTTACCGCCGATAAACTCGCTTCTCACGGTTGCGGGAACGGGCAAGCACGCCGAAACCGCAATGCATTTGGATGGGTCTACAGTGCGTGCAATTGCGCTTGATGCAACCGAGGGGCTTTGCTGCGGGCTTGAGGTTACCTCCGACGGACACGGAATTGAGGTGCCCGTGGGTGATGCGGTTATAGGCAGAGTGGTTGATGCACTCGGCCGCCCGATAGACGGCAAGGGAGAAATAGCGGCGGATACACGCCTGCCTATTCATCGGGCCGCGCCGCCGTTAAATAAGCAAAGACCCGCAACCGAGCTGCTTGAAACCGGAATAAAGGTTATAGATTTGCTTGTGCCCTACGCCAAGGGCGGCAAAATAGGTCTTTTCGGCGGGGCGGGCGTAGGTAAAACCGTGCTTATAATGGAAATGATACACAACGTTGCCACAGAGCACGGCGGTTATTCTGTCTTTACGGGTGTGGGTGAGCGTAGCCGTGAGGGCAACGAGCTTATACACGATATGCAGAAAAGCGGTGTTATAGAAAAATCCATACTTGCCTTCGGCCAAATGAACGAGCCCTCAGGCAGCCGTATGCGGGTTGCAATGACAGGACTTACAATGGCGGAATACCTGCGAGATGAGAAAAACAAGGACGTTTTGCTTTTTATAGATAATATTTACCGTTATGTTCAGGCGGGTAATGAGGTGAGCGCACTTTTGGGCAGACTGCCGAGTGCGGTTGGCTATCAGCCGACGCTGGCACAGGAGCTCGGCACACTTGAGGAGCGAATAGCCTCTACCGATAAAGGCTCGGTAACCTCGGTTCAGGCGGTTTATGTTCCGGCGGATGACCTTACCGATCCCGCACCTGCTACAATTTTCAATCATCTTGATGCCACAACCGTCCTCTCCCGCAGCATTGCCGAGCAGGGAATATACCCCGCGGTGGATCCGCTTGAATCCACAAGCCGTGCGCTTGAGCCTGAAACAGTTGGGGAAAAGCATTACGGTGTTGCACGCCGTGTTCAGGAATGCTTGCAGCGTTATGACGATTTAAAGGATATTATTGCAATCCTCGGTATGGAGGAGCTCTCGGCAGAGGACAGGCAAACGGTTTACCGTGCACGTAAGATACAAAGCTTTCTTTCTCAGCCTATGAGTGTTGCAGAGGCCTACACAGGTGTTAAGGGCAAATTTGTGCCGATTGAGGAAACGGTTGAGGGCTTCCGCAAAATAGTGGACGGCGAGGTTGATGACCTGCCCGAGCAGGCGTTTTTTATGGTGGGCAATATCGAAGAAGCCGTAGAAAAGGCCAAGACTCTTTGACGGTGGTGCTTATGAACGGATTTTTACTTGAAATTATCACGCCGGAAAAGCAGTTTTTCAAGGGTGAGGCCGAGCAGGTGATTTGTGAAACCGAAAACGGTCGTATCGGTGTTTTGCGCGGTCACGAAACAATGGTAGCCGCACTTGAAATAGGCGAAATTCGCATAAAGACCGAGGGGCTGTGGAAAAATGCCTTTATTTCGGAGGGCTTTATGGAGGTGCGGCGGGATGAGGTTGTTATTTTTTCGCAGTGCTGCCAGTGGCCCGAAGAAATTGATGCCGCAAGGGCAGAGGAGGCGCGCCTGCGTGCGCTTGAGCACATTAAGCACGCCGAAAACATACGTGAGCACAGGCATAACGAAATTTCGCTTGCAAGGGCTATGGCAAGGCTGAGTGTTCGCGGACGCGACATATCGCATTTGTAATATAAATAACCGCTCCTCTTTCGGGAAAGCTAATCCGAGGGAGGGCGTTTTTTATGAAATATCTTGAATTTATTAAGGAAATAGACGGGCGGCTTTGCCCCGATAAAAGCTTTGACATTGTAAAACGCGGGCTTAAAATCGGCGGCAGGTCGGCCGTGCTTTATTTTGTGGACGGCTTTATTAAGGACGAGGTTTTTGAAAAAATTTTAGAATTTTTTTACAAGCAAACGCCGCAGGATATGGCCGATATTAAGGATATGGCAGACTTTGCGGAAAGCAAACTGCCCTATGTTGAAGCCGAGACGGTGTATACTGCGGATGAGGTTGTGCTTTCGGTGCTTTCGGGACCCTCGGTTTTAATAATCGACGGTATCGTCGGCGCACTTGCCATAGATACCAGAAGCTACCCTATGCGCGGGGTTGAGGAGCCGCAAAAGGATCGCTCACTTCGCGGCCCGCGTGACGGCTTTGTGGAAACCCTTGTTATGAACACAGCCATGCTGCGGCGCAGAATAAGAGACAGCGGGTTGCGTATGGAGTACGTGCGCTTGGGCGGTGCAACCAAGCTTGATGCCGCAATAGCCTATATTGACGGTAAAGCCGATAAGAAGGTGCTGAAAACCCTGCGGGAGCGGCTTAAAAAAATAGATTTCGGCGTTTCAATGACACAGGAGGCCATTTCCGAGGGCTTGCAAAAAAGCTCGTTCTTTAATCCCTTTCCCAAATTTAAATTCACCGAACGCCCCGATTACGCCTCGGCCTGTGTGCTGGACGGGCGAATAGCACTTATAACCGATAATTCGCCCGCCGTTATGATAATACCCACGGCCTTTACGGATTTTTTCCGCGAAACCGATGATTACTACTTTTTGCCGATTGTCGCAAGCTATACAAGAATTATAAGAATGGCGGCGGCACTGCTTAATGTCATAATAACGCCGCTTTATCTGCTCGCTGCCGAAAATCCCTCGGCTGCTGCGGGTATTTTTTCGGTCTTTCTGCCCGAAAGCACGGGCAGGCTGCCGCTTTACGCACAGCTTTTAATATTGGAATTTGCGGTTGACAGTCTGCGCCTTGCCTCACTTAACACACCCGATGCGCTTTCAAACTCGCTCGGAGTAATAGGCGGGCTTTTGCTTTCCGATTTTGCGGTTAAGGCGGGGTGGTTTTGCGGTGAAGCGATAATTCTAACCGCGTTTACCGCCATAGCGGGCTTTTCTCTGCCGAATTACGAAATGGGCTATGCTATGAAGCTTGAAAGATTGCTGTTGCTTGTTTTAAGCACTCTTTTCGGTATTTGGGGCTTTTTGGCAGGTGTCGTTTTTCTTATTATATGTATGCTTTCGGTTAAAACTCTTTCGGGAAGAAATTATCTTTATCCGATATTTCCGTTTAATCTGCGCGGCTTTGCGGAGCTGTTCTTTCGTTTTCCCATAGGCAGTTCAAAAAAATATTAACCGAAAATTCATATATTTGAATAACAAACGTAATAAAGCGGATTTAGAATAAGAGCATAGGCAAAAGGAGGAACGTTTTATATGGACGATTTTAATAAAGGCGAGCTCAACGGCTTTGATGAGGCCGTGAATAAGGAAAATGAAGAAAGCGGTTACACCGTTACCCCCGACGGCGGCTTTTATACAAAAAGCCGAGAAAGCATAA
Organism: uncultured Ruminococcus sp.; assembly: GCA_964555975.1. Taxonomy (GTDB): domain Bacteria; phylum Bacillota; class Clostridia; order Oscillospirales; family Acutalibacteraceae; genus UBA737. Next base: position 17,230 of record CAZKUO010000014.1, read on the forward strand.
TTCAGGATGAGCCGATTGAAAGCACTGCGCAGCCCGGCAGCGCATATAATGAGCCCGAGCAGCCCCGGCAGGCAGATTTCGGCAATTACGGTGCGAATTACAGCGGAACCACATTTTCGGCCGCTCCGCGAAAGCCTAAAAAGCCCCGCAAAGCAAAGGCCGAAAAGCACTACGGCGGCGGGGTGGTTTTGGCCGCATCGCTTTTGGCGGCAATAATCGGTGCGGTAAGCGGAATTGCCGCAGTTACCCTTGCAGTAAAGGATGAAAGCGGCACAGGCACACCCGTCACCTCGGAAATTTCGGGCAGTAATGTCAACATAAATATTGAGGAAACGGCAGAATCCGTAGTTGAGGCTGTGGCACAAAAGGTTACGCCCAGCGTTGTGGGAATAAGAACCACAACCTCGGTTATGAGCTTTTTCGGCGGCACTCAGGAATCAACGGGTGAGGGCAGCGGTGTTGTTTATTCCGCCGATGGCTATATAATAACAAATTATCACGTTATTTCGGGCGCGGTGACAAACAAAAACGCCTCAAAAACAGAGGTTTTTGTGGGAGATATTAATTCCACGGCCTATGAGGCTTCGGTAGTGGGCTACAATATTTCAAGCGACCTTGCGGTGCTTAAAATAAAGGCAAGCGGGCTTTCCGCAATAGAATTTGCCGATTCCGCCGCGCTTAAGGTCGGGCAGTATGTTATAACGGTGGGTAACCCCGGCGGCCTTGAATTTATGGACAGTGTGACCTTCGGCGTTATCAGCGGGCTCGACCGCGTGGTTTCTTCCGA
>CAZKUO010000014.1:18026-22702 GCA_964555975.1 uncultured Ruminococcus sp.
TCCGATTCGGACACAAAGCTTATTCAAACCGATGCCGCAATCAATCCCGGTAATTCGGGCGGCGCACTTGTTGATACAAGAGGCAGGCTTGTGGGCATTAACAGCTCTAAAATCGTTTCCGAGGATTATGAGGGTATGGGCTTTGCAATCCCCTCAAACACGGTCTCCGAGATTGTGAAGCGCATAATAGAAAAGCAAAACAACCCCGAACCCTACACAGGACTTTCAATAAGCGAAAAATACACCGCAAGTGTTTTGAAGTATTACGGTTATCCTACCGGCGCAGTGATTTCGGGCGTTGCCGATGGCAGCCCCGCTGAGGATGCCAAGCTTGCCAAGGGTGATATAATTACCGAATTTAACGGCACCGAAATCACCGAATACACGGTGCTTGAGCGGCTTATTGAGGAATGCTCCCCCGGAGATAAGGTAAGCGTTAAAATATACCGCAGCGGCAGATATTACACAACCACAATTACAATAGGCTCAAACAATGCCGTAGGCTGATAAGCCAAGCTTCGGGTTAATAAAGAATTTCGGAAAATGAGATGTAACCTCAATACAATGGGGTTACATCTCAGTCTGTAGACAAACTACTCGGCCACAACTTTGTTTTTTCGGCGACACGTGCGTCGAAAAAACACCTTGTAAGCGAAAATCCGCTTTTGCAGCGGATTTTCAAGAGGACAGGGGTGGTATTGGCGGGGAAAGAGTGCAGTCCGAAAATCTTTGATTTTCGTGCGAACGGCTTCCCCGTCCAAAAGAGTGCGACTTTGTCGACACTCTCAGATGTAACCTCAATACAATGGGGTTACATCTTTTTTTAAGTTACAAAATAATAAATCCGCCCCTTTTTGCGAATAATAAGGGCGGAGAAATTACAAACGGAGCGGAGAAAGAGCAACTATGCTGTTTATTTTATGGGACGGAAAAAGCCGTGACGGGCGGGATATTTTGAAAATCACCGAGCCGTATGTCGGCAGGCGCCACACGCAGGTGTGTAAAGGCGGCGGGAGGCTTGAGCTGCTTTCACTCTGCTTCGGACAAAAAAACGGTATTGCCGTTTTTGCCGGCAATACCGAAGCTTTCGGCGGATTACGCCTGCCGCATTGCACACACGGTGTATGCGAGGAGGGGAATATTTCCGCCTTAAAAGTAATCAAATCGTGCGGGGCACAGCTTATAACCTGCGGGATGAGTGCCAAAAGCACCGTCACCGCTTCAAGCATAACGCAGTCACACGCGCTTATAGCTCTGCAAAGAAGCCTCGGCCCATATACAGGCCACGCGGCGGTGCCGGCCGAGCTTTCGGTTTCCTTAAGCCGCGGCTACACACCGTTTGCGGTTACTGCGGCGACCGCTGTGCTGCTGCTCGGCGGAATAGCCCCCGAAGCTCTTTAGTCAGTCTTGTAGTGGTAGGTGGGCACTATTTCCGAAACAATTGCGCGCATATCTATGCTGTCATCGTACATTCCTTTTTTCAAATCGTCAAGCTTTTTGAAAAATTCATCCTCATCAAATTCAATGGGGCGGCCTATGTGAATAAGGCTGTTCTCGGTTTCTCTGAGCCCCTCCTCATCCATAAGCATTTCTTCATAAAGCTTTTCGCCCGGGCGCAGACCTATAAATTCTATTTTAATATCCTTGTACGGTGTAAAGCCCGAAAGCTTTATAAGGTTTTCGGCAAGGTCGAGTATTTTAACCGGCTTGCCCATATCCAGCACGAAAATTTCGCCGCCGTGAGCCGAGGCACCCGCCTGCAAAACTAAGCTTACGGCCTCGGGAATGGTCATAAAATAGCGGATAATGCCGGGGTCGGTAACCGTTACGGGGCCGCCCGCCGCTATTTGCTTTTTGAAAAACGGAATAACACTGCCGTTGCTGCCTAAAACATTGCCGAAACGAACCGCCACAAATTCGGTTTTCGAGCGCTTATTGAAGGTTTGAATTATCATTTCGCAAATGCGCTTGCTGGCACCCATAATATTTGTGGGGTTGACCGCCTTATCGGTAGAAATGAGCACAAACTTCTCCGCCCCGTATTTATCGGCGCATTTTGCTGTTTTAAGTGTGCCGAAAACATTGTTTTTAATGGCCTCGTTCGGGCTGTCCTCCATAAGGGGAACGTGCTTGTGCGCCGCCGCGTGATAAATAATTTCGGGGCGGTATTTTTCAAAAACCCCCTCAATTCTGCGCGAGTCTCTTACAGAGCCTATAAGCGTGACCAAATCAAGTGCGGGATAGGTGCGGTGCAGCTCGTTTTGAATATCGTAGGCATTGTTTTCGTAAACATCGAATATTATAAGCCTGCGCGGGCAGTGGGCGGCAATTTGCCTGCAAAGCTCACTGCCTATGCTTCCGCCGCCGCCTGTTACCAAAACCGTGCGATCCTTTACATAATCTATTACGCTGTTAACATTGAGCTTTATGGGCTCGCGACCCAAAAGGTCCTCAATTTGAACCTCACGTATTTCCCGTGCAATACCCTTTTCGGCAACGTTCATAAGCTGATATATCGAGGGCACCGTTTTGAGAATACAGCCTGTTTCCTTGCAGATGTTAAGTATTTCGTACTTATTTTTGGAATCACAGCTCGGTATTGCGAAAAGAATGGTGTTAATTTGAAATTTTTGTGCCGCTTCTATAATGCTGTTTCGGTCACCGTAGACCTTAACACCCGAAATATAGGTGTTTTTCTTTGCGGCATCATCATCTATTACACATTTAAAGTGAAGCCCCGTGAGCCTGTGCTCATGCATTTCGTTAATTACCATAGAGGCCGCCGCACCCGCGCCTATTATCATAATATTCCCCGAAAGGTCGCTTGAGGGGCTGTCAACCTTTTTGCCGTGAGCTGCGCTGCGCGTAATCAGGCTTTTTAAGGTCAGCCTGTAAACGGCGGTTAAAATAAAGGTGAAAAAGAAGGTGAGCAGCGCCGCCGAAATATTAAACGTTTTTCCGAAAACCGCCATTTGGCAAATGAACATTGCACCCACGCCCACGGTAATTCCCACAAAAAGGCGCAAAATATCCTGCAAGCGTGAAAAGCGCCAAAGCACGCTGTAAATTTTGAAAATATAAAACGAAAGCACAAGAAGTGCGGGCCAAACCGAAAGATCAAACAAAAAGGTGGATTCTAAACTTACAGGCAGCCCCACGGCTTTAAAGGAAAGAAAGAGAGAAAGGGCACCTGCAAAAAAGTCAAATAAAACCGAGCCGATAAAAACCAAGTATTTATTTTTCATAACAGTAATGTTTACCTCCTCGAAAATCTCGTTTGCCTAAAGAAGCGTTATGCCGAGAGATTTGCATTTTTTAATTTCCCTTTCAGGCCAAACCGAGGCCTGAACCTCGCCTATGTGCGCCTTTTGCAAAAGCAGCATACACAGCCGTGATTGACCTATTCCGCCGCCTACGGTAAGGGGCAATGCGCCCTCAAGCAGCAGTCTGTGAAATTCGTAGCGCAGCCTGTCCTCGGCGTTTTCCTCGCGAAGCTGTGAAAGCAGGCTTTCACGGTTTACACGTATACCCATTGAAGAAATTTCCAGCCCGCTTTCAAGCACGGGGTTATACACAATAATATCGCCGTTGAGGCTCCAATCATCATAATCGGGAGCGCGGCCGTCATGCTTTTTGCCGCTTTTCAGCTTTCCGCCTATTTGCATAACAAACACCGCACCAAGCTTTTCGGCAACCGTGTTTTCACGCTCCTTAGGGGTAAGCAGCGGGTATTCCTCCTCAAGCTCTGCCGTGGTAACAAAGCTTATTTGCTTCGGTAGCTCGGTATCAAGCACGGGGTAGCGCTCGCGCACAGCCGCAAGCGTGCGCAAAAGGGCACCGTAAATGCTGCGCACCGTTGCTTTAAGATATTCGGTATTGCGGTCCTCTGCCGTGATTACCTTTTCCCAGTCCCACTGGTCAACATAAATCGAATGAATATTGTCGCAAAGCTCATCACGCCTGATTGCGTTCATATCGGTATAAAGCCCGGTATGAACGGGGAAGCCGTAGCGCATAAGCGCCATTCGCTTCCATTTTGCAAGGCTGTGAACCACCTCGGCAACCTCGCCGGTTTCCTTAATATCGAAATCCACGGGGCGTTCAACACCGTTTAAATCATCATTAAGCCCGCTGCCGTGCTTTACAAACAGCGGTGCCGACACGCGTGATAAATCCAATGCCGCGCAAAGCTCATACGAAAATTTTTCCTTGACAAGGGCTATGGCGTTTTGCGTATCAAATTCATTAAGCTTGGAAACATATTTTTTCATAAAGTCACGCCTCTTGTCAGGAAATACTGCCGACGGTGCGGGGGTAGAGAATAACGTCACGTATATTCTGCACACCGGTAACATACATAATAATTCTTTCAAGCCCGAGTCCAAAGCCGCTGTGCGGAACCGAGCCGAAGCGACGAAGCGCTATATAATGCTCGTAATCCTCAAGGCTCATATTGCGCGCGCGCATGGCATCAAGCAGCTTTTCAAGGTCGGCCTCACGCTCACTGCACCCGATGATTTCGCCTACGCCCGGCACCAAAAGGTCGGTTGCGGCAACGGTTTTGCCATCCGGATTCTGCTTCATATAGAATGACTTAATGTCTTTCGGATAGTTGATTACGAATACGGGGCGTTTGTATACTTCGTCTGTTAAGTATCTTTCATGCTCCGTTTGAA
>CAZKUO010000014.1:22712-32507 GCA_964555975.1 uncultured Ruminococcus sp.
TTAAAAATACCGGCTTACGGCAAATTACCTCGGAAATATAGCGTTCATGCTCGGTCATAAGGTCACAGCCCCACTCAACGGGGTATTTAAATTCTTCGCCGGAAGCCTTAAGCCGCTCTATTGCTTCTGTATAGGTCATAACGGCAAAATCGTGCGCCGCCACGTTTTTCAGCTTATCAATCAGCCCGTTTTCAAAATGCTTATCGAAAAAGGCAAGCTCATCGGGGCACTTTTCAAGCACGGAGTTGATTATGTGCTTTATAAGCTCCTCGGCAATTTCAATAATATCGGGCAGCTCCGCAAAGGCAACCTCGGGCTCAACGTGCCAAAATTCCGCCACGTGGCGTGGGGTATTACTGTTTTCCGCACGGAATGAGGGACCGAAGGTGTAAATTTTACCGAGTGCCATTGCGGCAACCTCACCCTCCAATTGACCCGAAACGCTTAGTGCGGCCTTTTTACCGAAAAAGTCGTTTTTGTAGTACTCCTCCTCGGTTTTATAGTCGTTGCTGTAGCCTATGGTGGTAACCTTGAACATTTCGCCCGCGCCCTCACAGTCCGAGGCGGTTATAAGCGGGGTGTGAATGTAGGCATAGCCGTGTGACTGGAAATATTCGTGAATACAGGCCGAAACCACCGAGCGCACCCTGAAAACAGCATTAAAGGTATTGGTGCGCACCCTAAGGTGCGGTATTGTGCGCAAATATTCGAGGGTGTGGCGCTTTTTTTGAAGCGGGTATTCCGCAGGACATTCACCGAGCACCGTGAGTTGCTCTGCATTAATCTCAACCGAATCGGCCGCCACGGCGGATTTCACAAGTGTGCCAACCACCTTAAGGGCAGTGCCGAGCTTCATATAATCCGCTGTGTCCTTAAGCACCGCCTTATCCAAAACAATTTGAAGGTGCTTGAGTGTTGTACCGTCGTTAAGCTCTATAAAAGCCATATTTTTTGAATCGCGCGAGGTTCTCACCCAACCGCAAACGGTGACAGATGTGTTCAAAAGCTCACCGTTGCCGAAAATTTCCTTAATATCCGTATGCTTCACAGTTTCATTCTCCCTTCGGGTAACAGGCTTGATTTTAGGCATACAAAAGCGCCTACCTGCCCCAACACAATTATTAGGACGAATAGACGCTATCCGCGGTGCCACCTAATTTACCGATAAAATCGGTCAGCTTAAAGTTAATGCAGCAGAACCTAACTCTGCCGCAGCGAGGATTTAACGCATCCGCACGGCGCACCTACTCGCCGTGCGGTGCACAGCTTTCGGATTGCGGCTCGGGAGTGTTATTCATACCGCTGCACCGCCGACTTTCCAGCACCGCCGACTCTCTTTATGTGCTTAAACGGTATTACTTCTCTCCGTCATTGCCTTTAAAATTAACAATCATTTACGGTTTAAATTATAACATCCCGAAACGGGCTTGTCAACAAAAATCAAAGGCTTTCCTCTATAATTGCGCGAATTTTTTCGGCATCGCCGTGCCTTACGGCGGAAAAGGGGATTATGCTTACACCCTTGCCGTATTCCCCGAGCTCGGTTTTTATAAGACCGAGCCGCTTTTCCGTTTCGGATTTGTTGAGCTTATCCGCCTTTGTGAGAACAACGGCATAGGGTATCTGCACGGCTGTGAGAAATTCGAGCATTGTCATATCGAAGGCGGTGGGCGGGTGGCGCATATCTATAAGCTGAAAGGCGATTTTTATGCTTCTTCCCGATTTAAAATAGCCCTCCATAAGCTCTGACCATCTGCTTCTTTCGGAAAAGGGAACCTTTGCATAGCCGTAGCCCGGTAAATCTACAAGGCGCACCCCGTCGGCCCGATAAAAATTAACCGTAACCGTTTTGCCGGGCTTTGAGCTGACGCGTGCTATTGCTTTTCGCCCGAGCACCGCATTGATAAGCGAGGATTTGCCCACATTTGAACGCCCGCAAAAGCAAATTTCGGGCAAATCCGAGGCTTCAAGCTGCTCTGCCGTGGCAAAGGCCTTTTCAAAAACGGCGTTGCTGTAATTCATACCCTGCGCCCCCTTTCAGCTTATTACGGCTGTGCCGATATTCACGGCTGCGGAATTGTAAACCGCGGGAGCCTCACACTCCGACACAAGGGGTACAAGTGCCGCTTCTATAATTTCATCAACCCGTGCCACGGGAACAAAATCAAGGGCTGTGCGCACGGTCTCGTCAAGCTCATCAAGGTCCGGCAGATTTTCCTTTGGAATAAACACGGTTTTAACCCCGCCCGCAAATGCGGCGGTGGCTTTTTCACGCAAGCCGCCTATGGGCAAAACTCTGCCGCGTATGGTAACCTCGCCCGTCATTGCAACATCACGCTTTACCGCTCTGCCGCTGAGGGCCGAAACCAACCCCACCGTCATTGTAACCCCTGCTGAGGGACCGTCCTTGGGAACGGCCGCCTCGGTTGCGTGAATATGTATATCACGATTTTTGTAAAATTCGGCATCTATTCCGTATTTTTCGGCGTTGGCGCGCACAAAGCTTACGGCCGCCGCGGCGGATTCCTTCATAACGTCGCCAAGGGAGCCCGTAAGCTCAAGCTTGCCGGTGCCCGCCATGGCGGATACCTCAAGCTGCATTATCTCGCCGCCGACAGAGGTCCATGCAAGGCCGTTAATAAGCCCAACCTCGTCTGTTTCCGAAATGCGCTCGGGCTTGTAGCGCGGCTTGCCGAGCATTTCCGCAACAACGGCCTCGTTCACGGTAACCCTTGTGCACTCACCGCCTGCTATTCGCCTTGCGGCCTTTCTGCAAAGGGCCGCAATTGAGCGTTCAAGCCGCCTTACACCGGCTTCTCTTGTGTAGCTGTCAATAAGCGCGTAGAGCGCGGAATCGGTAATTTTAACGTTACGTGCGGTAACCCCGTGACGCTTTAATTCGCGGGGGAGCAGGTGGAGCCGCGCAATGCTGTGCTTTTCCTCTCTGGTGTAGCTTGAAAGCTCAATAATCTCCATTCGGTCGAGCAGGGGAGCGGGTATTGTTTCGGTCGTGTTGGCAGTTGCAATAAACACGGTTCTGCTTAAATCATATGGCAGCTCAATAAAATGGTCGGTAAAGGTGCCGTTCTGCTCGGGGTCAAGCACCTCAAGCAGTGCAGAGGCCGGGTCGCCGCGGTAATCACCGCCGAGCTTATCCACCTCGTCAAGTAATATAAGCGGGTTTCCGCTGCCCGCGTTTTTTACGGCATTAATAATTTTACCCGGCATTGCCCCAATGTAGGTTTTGCGGTGGCCGCGTATTTCGGCCTCGTCATGCACACCGCCCAGGGAAACGCGTGCAAAGCGCCTGCCCATACACTCGGCAACCGTTTTGCCTATTGAGGTTTTGCCCACACCCGGGGGCCCCACAAGGCAAATAATCTGCCCCTTAAGCTCGGGTGCCAGCTTATAAACCGAAAGCATTTCGAGAATACGCTCTTTAACCCGCTTCATACCGTAAATATCGCGGTCAAGAATTTTCTCGGCACGCTTCAAATCGGTTTTAACGGGCGTATCGTAATCCCACGGCAGCTCAAGGCAGGTATCAAGATAACCGCGCACAACGGTGGCCTCATGCGCACCCGCGGGCATTTTGGCAAGCTTGTTCACCTGCACGTGCAGTGCCTCACGCACCTCCTCAGAAGCGGGGAGAAGCTCAATTCGCATACGGTAATCCTCAAGCTCATCGGCGGCATCGTCACCGTAAAGCTCGTTGCTTATTATTTTTATCTGCTCGCGCAGGTAGTAATCCCGCTGGCTTTCATCTATGGCGGCCTTGGTCTTTTCGCCTATGCGGCGGTCTATTTCGCCTATTTCGCGTTCCTTGTCAAGCAGCTCCGTAAGAAGCTTTGCCCGCTTTATCGGGTCAAATTGCTCCAAAATATACTGCTTGTCATCATAAGGGGCGGGAATATTGGAGGCAATAAAATCGGCAAGGCGGCCCACATCATCGGTTTCGGCAACCTGCATTGCAATATCCGCCGAAATACCGGTATACACCTCGGCATACTTTTCAAATCTGTCCCTTACGCGGCGCACAAGCGATTCAACATAAACGGGGCGGTTTTTAACGGGAGTGTCGGCAACCTCGGCAATATCCGAGGTGTAAAAGCCGGGACCTCGCTTTATTCCGGAGTGCACAGCACGGCACATTCCCTCAACAAAAACCTTTACCGCATTATCCGATATTTTGAGCAGCTGCCTGATTTTCACCACGCACCCCACCTCGTAAACATCCTCGTCGGCGGGCTCCTCGGTGAAAACCTCCTTTTGCGTTACCGCAAATATAAGGCGGTCGTGCTCCATTGCATATTTAAGTGCCGCGGCGGATTTCGGGCGACCCACATCAAACGAAATCAGACTGCCGGGAAAAATCACCAGCCCGCGCAGGGCTATAAGCGGCATTTTAACTGTGTTTTCTTCGGTTTTTAAAGACATAAAAGCTCCTGTTTAAAAATTCCAATTTAAATTATCGTAAAGTGCAACGGCAACAAGCGCATTGTCACCGAATAAGAACAGCACCGTTCTGTCTCCCAGTGTATAGCGCAGCACGGTTCCGTTATTTATGCCGTAAAGGAAAAAGGCGTTGTCATCGTCGGCTTCCTCCTCGGTGTATTCAAGCGTGGGAAGTGCGTTTTTAACATCAAGTGCGGTGGTGCCGCTCTCAAAGCCGTAGGCACCGTCGGCCGCAACAATATAGGTTATGCCGCTTTCGGGGCTTTCCTTTGCGTAAAAATACACATAGTCGCCGTTATCTATTCTAACGGTTTTTTCGCCCTCGGTAACACCGAAGGGGTATTCCTCGTTATTTTGCTCGGCCGCCTCTGCTGCGGCTTCAAGCTCGGAAATAACTTTGTCGGGGTCTGCACCCAGCTTATAAGGGCAATCGGGAATCTGGCCGAGCTGTGCATAATATTCCAAATCTACCTTGTTTTCCTTTTTCTTTTCCTTTTCGGCACCGCAGGCCGAAAGGGAAAGCAGGCACACAAGGCTTAAAAGCAGGGCAATAGTCTTTTTCACACAAACCACTCCGTTCTTTTTTTATTACGAAAGACTGTTGAGCAAATCGTTGCGAAGCTGCCAAAGCTCCTCGGACAAATCGACATAATAGGTATGCGGATTTTCAAAGCGCTTAACCTCATCCCACAGGGCATCAACCTGCTCGGCACGGTATTTTGAAATTTCCTTTACCGAGGGGGAGGTGTAAATTTGCCTGCCGTTTTCAAAAAGCTTTATTTGCAGCTTTTTGGCCACAAAATCGGTTACAACCTTGCGCTTCCAGGTGTGCTCCGGGTCGAAAATTTCGTAAGGCTCACCCGAGACTATTTTTTCATGATTAAGTGCGATTACATCGGCAATGGCTTTGCCGGTTTCGCGGTCGTAAAGCCGCCAGGGAATTTTAACACCCGGCAAGGTGATTTTTGCGGCGTTTTCTCTTATTTTGATTTTCGGTATCACGCGGCCCTGCTTTTCCACTGCGGCAAGCTTGTAAACTCCGCCGAAAACCGCCTCGCTCGATGCGGTTATAAGCCGCTCGCCGACACCGTAGCTGTCAACCGCGGCACCCTGGAATATCATATCGCGTATCAGGTATTCATCAAGTGAATTTGAAACACAGATTTTACAATCCCCGTAGCCCGCTTCATCCAGCATTTTGCGTGCTTTTTTGGTTATATAGGTTATGTCGCCGCTGTCAATCCTAATGCCGAGCGGCCGCTTGCCGAGCGGCTTTAAAACCTCGTCAAAAACGCGGATTGCATTCGGTATACCCGATTTCAAAACATTGTAGGTATCAACCAGCAGCATACAGCTGTCGGGATATTTTTCGGCATAGGTTTTAAAGGCAAGGTATTCATCGTCGAAAAGCTGAACCCAGCTGTGCGCCATTGTGCCCGAGGCCGCCGTGCCGAAATCCTTTGCGGTTAAAACACAGGAGGTGCCCGCACACCCGCCTATCACCGCGGCACGTGCGCCGTAATAGGCGGCTCCGTAGCCGTGGGCGCGCCTTGCACCGAATTCCATAACGGGTCTGCCGCCCGCCGCACGGACTATGCGGTTGGCCTTTGTGGCTATAAGTGACTGGTGGTTTATCGTGAGCAAAAGCATGGTTTCAAGCATAAGCGCCTGCATTGCGGGCCCGCGCACCGTAACAATCGGCTCCTGCGGGAAAATAACCGTTCCCTCGGGCACCGCCCAAACATCGCAGGAGAACTTAAAATCACGCAAATACTGTATAAATTCCTCCGAGAAAAGCCCGAGACCCTTTAAATATTCAATATCGTCGTCATCGAAATGCAGGTCGTTCATATATTCGATAAGCTGCTCAAGCCCTGCCATTATCGCATAGCCGCCTTCATCCGGCACACGGCGGAAAAACATATCGAAATATGCCACGGTATCCCGCATATCGCTTGTGAAAATACCGTTCGCCATTGTAAGCTCGTAAAGGTCCATTATCATTGTGAGATTTTTTTCGGTCATATTCATTTAAGGTGCCCCCAAAAGGATAGATAGTATTACATTTTTTCCGGTGCGGTTATTTTCATAAGCGTAAGCACGTTTTTAATAACGGTTGCGGTGGCTTTACAAAGCGACAGCCTTGCCTGCATAAGCGGCTCATCTATGCCCTTAACACGGCAGGCAGCGTAAAATTTGTGGAACTTGGTGGCAAGCTCGGTTACATAGTGGGTAATCCGTGCGGGATCATAGGCTTTGGCCGACGTTACAATTTCATCGGTAAGAGCCGAAATATGCTGTATCAGCTCCCTTTCTTCCGGAGCGGTCAGCGCCTCAAGCTCGGCGGCGGTGCAAGGCCGCTGCTCTATTCCCTCGGCCGCAAGATTGCGTATTATACTGCATATGCGGGCGTAGGCGTACTGCACATAATAAACGGGGTTGGAATTTGATTCGTTCACCGCAAGGTCAAGGTCAAAGTCAAAATGGCTGTTGGGCTCGCGCAGGTTAAAGAAGAAGCGGGCCGCATCTATCGGAACCTCATCAAGCAGGGTTACAAGGGTTATGGCCTTGCCCGAGCGCTTTGAAGCCTTTATAACCTCACCGTCACGAACGAGACGCACCATTTGCATAAGCACCGCATCAAGCCGCGAGGCATCCACCCCAAGGGCCGAAAGTGCCGCCTTAAGGCGCGGAACATAGCCGTGATGGTCGGCCCCGAGAATATCTATTGCCCTATCGAATTTACGCACCTCAAGCTTGTTGTAGTGATAGGCTATATCGGGTACAACATAGGTGGGAACACCGTTTGCACGCACAAGCACAAAGTCCTTATCACACCCGAAATCGGTTGCCTTAAACCAGAGTGCCCCTTCCGACTCATAGGTGTGGCCGCTCTGCTTTAAAAGCTCAATTACGCGTGCGGTTTCGCCGCTTGCGTGAAGACTGCTTTCTTTAAACCAGGTGTCATAGCTTATGCGGTATTTGGCCAAATCCTCTTTAAGACCGTTTATGTTCTTCGGCAATGCAAATTCCACAAGTGCCGCTCTGCGCTCATCCTCGGTTTTTTCCATAAAGGCATCTCCGTGAATCTCGGCAAAGGCCTTGGCGTGGGCGATAATGTCCTCCCCATGGTATGAGTCCTCGGGCATTTCCACACCGTCTTCAAAAAGCTGCCTGTATCTCAAATCAAGCGAAAGCCCGAATTTGTTAATTTGGTTGCCGGCATCGTTGATGTAAAACTCACGCTCGGTGTAAAAGCCCGCAGCCTCCAAAACAGCCGCAAGGCAGTCGCCCAGTGCGCCGCCGCGCGCATTGCCTATGTGCATGGGTCCTGTGGGGTTTGCCGAAACAAATTCAACCAATATGCGCTCGCCGCGGCCGAAATCGCTTTTTCCGTAATCGGCGCCCTTTTTCTCGGTATCAAGCAGAATATCGGCATAATACCTGTCGGATAAAAAGAAATTCAAAAATCCGGGGCCTGCGATTTCACAGTCCTTAATGTAGGTGCCTTCAAAGCACATATGTGCTTTTATTGCCTCTGCCACGGCACGCGGAGCACTTTTGAAAAGCCGCGCCCAAACCATTGCGGCGTTTGCCGCATAATCACCGTGTGTGCGGTCGGCCGGCACCGAAACCGAAAAATCGGTAAGCTCTGCATTACACAGGCTGCCGTCATTCATGGCGGCGTTTGCGGCCGCTCTTATTCCGTTACTGATTTGTTCCCTTGCCGTTGCTGCTAAAATTGACATTTTTATTTAACCTCTCTTACCCTGGGCTGACGAGAGTCGAACCCGTCACGCCTGACAAATAATAATTTTCCGTATATTCTTGCCTCATCACTTGTAATACGTCGGTATTACTGCGTTCTTCGTCAGCGCCTTTCCGAAAAATTATTTATTCTCGCTTGCCTATAATGGAGCTAAAACCGAAAAGTTCCGAAATTATGCCGTTTCAGGCGTGCTCGGACTCATCAACCGTGCTCACGGTGATGTTTACCGTGTTTCGGCTTATAAAGCTCATATTTTGATCGATTGTGTATTTCAGTGAAAGGCTTCCGCCGCTTTTTTTCAGGTTGTGCTCAACAGTCTCCCCGAATATTCCTATAAGCAGCTCACCCTCGGGCATATTGTACCAGCAAACGCTTCGCTTGCCGCTTTCCACCACAAGCCTGCTTTCCACCGCGCCGCTGCGTTGAAGAATAACCGAATTGTCCGCCTTAATGTAAAGATTGGTCTTTACGTTATCAATGCCGAGCATTTCGCTTTCATCATAGGAAATAAAAAATTCCCCGTTTCTTTCCCCGAATTTACCGTCGGTAGTAAGCTCTATAACGTTTTCCTCGCCGTCCGCACCCTGTGTTCCGCGAATATCTATCAAAGCATTTTTCATCATAAGCTGTTCAAATCCACCCGTTCAACCGTTTCTCCGTCTGTTTCCTCACCCAAAAGCACCGAAGCGGTTTTCTTAAAGCTTTCGGGCTTATCGGTAACATAAAATTTATGTGTGCCTGCAATATCAACCGCCCTTGCAAGGGCGGCCGTATTTAAGTATTCCTTTACGGCTTTTGCCACCGCAATACCGGGATTTATAAGTGTAACACCGCTCCCGAGCTCTGTTGCTATTGCCTGTGCCAACACCGGGTAATGGGTGCAACCGAGTATAAGTGTATCCGCGCCGGCGCGCTTTATCGGGTCAAGATAGCGCTTAACCGTGCCGCGCACAACCTCATCCTCGGCGGAAAACCACCCCTCCTCCACAAGGGGAACAAAAAGGGGGCAGGCGGAGGCAGTAACCTCGGCCTTGGGCAAAAGCCGCAATATCTCCCTGCGGTGGCTTTCACTGCCTACGGTAGCTGCGGTGCCTATAACGCCGATTTTACCGTTTTTTGTGGCTTTAACGGCTGCCGCGGCGGCATAACCCACCATTCCGAAAAAGGGCACGGGCAGCAGTGCGGCACTATCTGCCGCAACAGATGAAACCGTTCCGCAGGCCGCAACTATAAGCTTGACATTGTGCCTTAAAAGAAAGGCCTCGTCCTCAGCGGCGTAGCTTTTAATGGTTTCGCGGCTTCGGTTCCCGTAGGGAACGCGAGCGGTATCACCGAAATAAACAATATCCTCGTTCGGCAATTCCCGTATGAGCTCACGCACCACCGTAAGCCCGCCGAGGCCGGAATCGAAAACGCCTATTGCACGACCGTCCGCCATGCACACAACCCCTTAAATCGTATTCCATATTATAATAACACATTTTAACATCTATCGCAACCGTTATTTTTCTTTTGGGTCCGATTTCATTTTTTTAAAAAAAGCTATTGACAAACGGACAGTTTCAACATAT
>CAZKUO010000015.1:0-31262 GCA_964555975.1 uncultured Ruminococcus sp.
GAGTCTTGATTTCTTCAATCATAGCTGTGATTTTCTCAGATGCCATTTTATTTTCCTCCGATTTTAATATATTTTTTTAAAATTTAATTATTCCGCATCAGTATCAGCGGAACCGTCTTTATCGACGATAGCCTGCAAAGCGCGAGCCAAAGCGGCAATGGGAGCCTGGAACGCACTGCAAACAGTTGCGAGAAGAACCTCCTTGGTGGGAAGCTTCGCAAGAGCCTCTATTGTGGCAACATCGGCAACCTCACCTTCGAGGAAGCCGGATTTAACCTTGAAGCTTTCGTGACCCTCTGCGAATTTGCAGAGTATACGTGCTGCGGCGGTATAATCCTCCTTTGAAAGGGCAATGGCGGTTGTTCCCTCAAGAACAGACTTCATACCCTCAACCGAGGTACCCTCTATAGCACGTGCAAGAATTGTGTTTTTAACAACGAAGTATTCAACGCCGTTTTCGCGAAGCTCCTTACGAAGCGCCGTGTCATCGGCAACCGTGATACCCTTGTAATCAACCACAACACCCATTACGGAACCGCTGATTTTTTCGGCCAGCTCCGCTACCTGCTGTTGCTTCTTTTCAAGAACCTGAGCATTCGGCATTTCAAATTCACCTCCGAAAGCAATAAATAAATGCCCGTCCAAAAAGAGATGAACGGGCATAAATAAACAAATTATTTAAGCGCACACCTCGGCAGGCGAAAAGCTTACGACCGCAACGCGGTCACCTGCTGTCTTTGGATTGCAACGTGATGATTATAATGCAAAAGCACCGATTTGTCAAGCATTTTTTCAAATTAGGTTAAATTTATCGTAATAACGCAGCATAAGCTCAACCATTTGATTATAGCTTAAGGTGCCGCTTTCAACTCCGTTTGCCTTTATAAACGCATCGTTAAAGCTTTGTGAGGCCTTTTCTATTTCCCCCTCAAAGCTCTGCCAATATTCGTTTTTTTGCTTTAAATCCCTCAGCACACCGTCGGAGCAGGCGGAATAAGCGCGTGCGCAAAGCTCCTTATCGGCCTTATACAAAGCATTGGCACAGTAGATAAAGGCCTGCAAATGCCCCGAGTAAACAAAATCGGGCTGCTCGGATTCCGCGCAGGCAAGCCACGCCAAAAAGTTACATTCGTTTTCCTTTGCAAAGCCCATTGTGTGTGCCACCTCATGCGCGGCGGTATGACCGAGCTCATAATCGGGAACATCGGTATTAACCGAGGCTTCACCGAGCCATGGGCAATAAACGCCGGTATAGCCCGTGTAGGACCACAGGTGTGAAAGTGTCACCGATTTCACCCGCCAAGCAGCGGTTTTCAAAAAGGGATATTCCGTGCGGAGCGGGGCATAGCAATCATCTGCCAAAAGGAGCAGCTTACCCCTTTTTATGCTGAGCACCGCACAGCCGTTTTCGTCCTCGGGCAAAGCCTTGCGCGCCTCGGAGGCCTTTTTTGCAAGGTCGCTTGTCACGGAATAAAGCTGCTCGGCGGTATATTCGCCATCTGGCAGCTCCAACAAATCCGCCAACGGCAGGCGTGAAAAATTTGCTCCGTCCATAAGCATAAATATAAGCAACGCAAGGGACACACAGCATACGCAAAAGCGGCAGCCGCGCTCGAAAATACGCAGACGCGGATTTTTAGCGCGAATAATTTTCACAATCCACACGGCAAGCAGCACAACAAGTGCCGGCACACCGAGCACCACGGCCGCCTCGGTAACCGAGAACGGGAAAAGCGACATTATCCATTCGGCCGGAAAAGCCACCGCCCTGAAAAGGCCGCGTGCTATTGCATATTCGCAAAATTCGGGAAAATGCGGTAAAAGCAGGTACATAAGCAATGCCGCGCCCGCGGGAATAAGGCAAAAAATCCATTTGAGCCACAGCGGTTTTCTTTTCATAATGCTCGCTCCCTTTCATTCAACACTCGTCCCCCGAAAAGCATTTGCCCCGCCATATTACCGACGGGGCAAGTAAAGCCTTTTTTATTCAAGCTCAAAGGCACCGGTATAAAGCTGATAATACTTGCCTTTTTCTTCAATAAGCTTTTCGTGACTTCCGCGCTCTATAATTCGGCCGTTTTCAAGCACCATAATAACATCCGAATTTCGCACGGTGGAAAGCCTGTGGGCAATAACAAATACCGTTCTACCCTGCATTAGTCTGTCCATTCCCGCCGAAACAATAGCCTCGGTTCTGGTATCTATGCTTGAGGTTGCCTCATCAAGTATCATAACAGGCGGGTCGGCCACGGCCGCACGCGCTATCGCAATAAGCTGGCGCTGACCCTGCGACAAATTCGCACCGTTATTTGTAAGCTCGGTTGCATAGCCCTGAGGCAGACGGGATATAAAATCATCCGCGCCCGAAAGTTTTGCGGCATTTATACATTCCTCATCCGTAGCATCAAGTCGGCCGTAGCGAATATTATCCATAACAGTACCCGTAAACAGGTTTGTATCCTGCAAAACTATGCCGAGTGAACGCCTGAGATCGGATTTTTTAATCTTATTTACGTTTATGCCGTCATAGCGTATTTTGCCGTCGGCAATATCGTAAAAGCGGTTAATAAGATTGGTAATGGTGGTTTTGCCCGCTCCCGTGGCACCCACAAAGGCAACCTTTTCGCCGGGATTCGCATACACATCTATATTGTGAAGCACCATTTTATCCTCGGTGTAACCGAAGTCAACATCCTCAAGCACCACATCACCGCGAAGCTCGGTGTAGGTGAGTGTACCGTCGCCGTGGGGGTGCTTCCATGCCCAAAGTCCCGTGCGCTTTTCGCTTTCGGTAATATTTCCGTTTTCATCCTTAACGGCATTTACAAGGGTAACGTAGCCGTCATCCACCTCGGGCTCGGAATCCATAAGCGCAAATACACGCTCGGCACCGGCAAGACCCATTACAACGGCATTTATTTGCTGAGATACCTGATTTACGTTGCCCGTGAACTGCTTTGTCATATTGAGGAACGGTATAACAATGCTTATGCCGAACGCCATACCCGAAATGCTTATATTGGGCACGTTTGTAAGCAGTAAAAAGCCGCCGAAAGTGGCAATTATAACATACAGAATATTACCGATATTCATATTTATGGGGCCTAATATATTGGCATATGCATTGGCTCTGAAGCTGTCCTCATAAAGCTGATTGTTAATCTCATCAAAGGCTTCCTGGCTTTTCTTTTCATGTGAAAACACCTTAATAACCTTTTGGCCGTTCATCATTTCCTGAATAAAGCCCTCGGTTTTACCTACAGCCCTTTGCTGGCGCATAAAGTATTTTGCACTTCCGCCGCCCACCTTTTTGGTGACAAGCATAAGCGCGAAAACTCCCAGCACAACCACAAGCGTCATCCAAATGCTGTACCAAAGCATAATGGCAAACACGCAAAGAACGATTATTCCCGAATTGATAAGTGCCGGCATTGCCTGTGAAATAAGCTGACGCAGTGTATCAATATCGTTGGTGTAGTGGCTCATAATATCGCCGTGCTTATTTGTATCGAAATATTTGATAGGTAAATTTTGCATTTTACCGAAAAGTGATTTTCTCATCTTTCCCAAAAAGCCCTGTGTAATATAGGCCATAAGCTGGGTATGCGCTATAACCGCCGCAAGTGAAAGGATATAGAGCACGGCCAGAATAATTATCTTAGGTATTATAATTTCCTTGGCAGATGCCCAATCACGGCTTACGTACCAATCCTCAATAACCTGAATTATCTGCTGATTGAAAATTGCGGGCACGGTTGCCACTATTGCGGAAAATACTATACATACAACGGTTACGGGAAGCAGCACCGGGTAACATTCATACAGCATTTTCATAACCCTTTTAAAGGTTGCCATACTGAATTTCGGCTTGGGCCCCCTGCCCTGCATCTGATTTCTCGGTTGCGGTCCTCTCATTCCTTGTCACCTCCGCTTGTCTGCTGCTCATATACCTCGCGGTAGATTTCACTCTGCTCAATAAGCTCCTTATGCGTACCCACGTTTTCGATTTTTCCGTTATTCATAACGATTATCATATCGGCATCCTCTACCGAGGAAATACGCTGTGCGATTATAATTTTCGTGGTCTCAGGTATATAGGATTTAAAGCCGTGACGTATAAACGCATCTGTTTTTGTATCTACCGCACTTGTTGAGTCATCCAAAATCAGAATTTTGGGATTTTTAAGCAAGGCACGTGCTATGCAAAGCCTTTGCTTTTGCCCGCCCGAAACATTCGTGCCGCCCTGCTCAATATAGGTATCGTATTTATCGGGGAAGCTTTCCACAAATTCATCCGCCTGCGAAAGTCTGCAAACTTCCTCGATTTCGGCATCGGTGGCACTTTCGTTACCCCAGCGCAGGTTTTCCTTTATTGTGCCTGAAAAAAGCTGATTTTTCTGCAAAACCATGGCAACACTGTCACGCAGGGTCTTAATATCGTAATTTCTTACATCTATGCCGCCCACCTTAACAGAGCCCTCGGTTACATCGTAAAGCCGCGGAATAAGCTGAACAAGCGACGATTTACTTGAGCCCGTACCGCCTATTATTCCCACGGTCATACCCGACTTTATTTCGATATTTATGCCTTCAAGGGCAAATTTTTCGGCACCCTCGGAATATTTAAAGCTTACATTGTCAAATACAACTGAGCCGTCCGTAACCTCGGTTATGGGGTTTACGGGATTAACAAGCGATGGCTCCTCGTTAAGCACCTCACAAATACGCTTCATAGATTCAAGTGACATAGTTATCATAACATATATCATTGAAAGCATCATAAGTGACATAAGTATTTGCACACCGTAGGTCAGCATTGCCGAGATTTGACCCACATCCACCTTAAGTCCCCCGCTTGTGATTACAAGGTAGGAGCCTAAAAACAGTATTACAACGGTGTTGAAATACATACAAAACTGCATAATCGGCGTATTAAGCGCCACAATGCGCTCTGCCTTTGTAAAATCATCGGTAATGCCGTCAGCCGCCGCATTGAACTTGCGCTTTTCGTATTCTTCACGCGAAAAGCCCTTTACAACACGCATACCGCGCACATTTTCCTCGATTGATTCGTTAAGCTTATCGTACTTTTTAAATACCCTGTGAAATGCCGGCATTGCCTTACGTGAAACAAACAAAAGACCCGCTGTAAGCACGGGTATTACAACCACAAAGGAGGTTGCAAGCGCACCGCCCATTTTGTATGCCATAATTATTGAAAAAATAAAGAGCATAGGGCTTCTGATTGCCGTTCTTATAATCATCATATAGGACATTTGAACGTTTGAAATATCGGTCGTAAGCCTTGTTACAAGGGATGTGGAAGAAAACTTATCAATATTTGCAAAGGAATAACTCTGTATTTTCTCATACATATCCCTACGCAAATTCTTCGCAAAGCCCGATGAAGCCTTTGAGCAGGTAACTGCCGCAAGCCCGCCGCAGCAAAGCGAAATCAAAGCCATTAATACCAGCAAAAGGCCGGTTTTTATAACCTCTGTCAGCTCAGCCCCCGCATTTATGTTGTTCACAAGGTCAGCCGTGATAAACGGTATCACAGCCTCAATTATAACCTCACCCATAATAAAGATGAGGGTTAAAATTGAGGGAAGCTTGTATTCACGTATACTTTTTGCCAATGTTTTTATCATATTTTACTTTCAGCCTCCATATTTTCCTTAAGCTTATTAATCACACGGAAAAAGGTTTCCAAGTCCTCCTCGCTTATTCCGTTGCGAAGCCGCTTTTCACGATTTTCTATGCTTTTGCAGATTTCTTCGTGCAGTACTACTGCCTTTTCGGTCAAAACAATTTTTTTAAGTCGGGCATCGCTTTCCACGCTCACGCGGCATATGTAGCCGTTTTTTTCCATAAGCTTCAGCATATTGCTCGCAGTAGAGCGCCTTATTGAAAACTTTTCTTCAAAGTCCTTTTGAAAAACATCCTTATCCCTGTTTTGGTAAAAATAATCTATTGCCCAACCGTGCACACGGCAGCTCGGCTCGGGCTGCGTAACCGAAATATTCTTTTCCACATCACGCCGGATAAGGTTTGAAAGCAAACGGATTTGAAAGCCTATATCGTTTTCACCGTGCAAAAAAATCACCTCACCGCAATTGTTAGTTTGCTAACTATTATAGTACGGCAACCCAAATAAGTCAACAAGAACTTATTGAATTTTTTGTTAATAAATTTGTATAAAAATACAAATCGGCTGTTTTGGAAAAGAACAGCCGCCACGCTGATTGCGCGGCGGCTGTAAATTAAAATTAAACGGCTTCGGGTGTGAAGCCCAAATCCTCGATTTCCGCAAGTGCGGTTGCAAGGCAGCCCTCACATCCGTCAATCGTTACGGTTTTGTTTTCAAGCGACACCTCAAAATTAAGCCCCGCCGCATTTAAGGCATTTGTTATGCGATTAACGCAGGCACCGCAGTGCATATCGGGAACGGATATTACTCTTTTCACTCAAATCACCTCACTTCATAAGCCTTTGCAATGCTTGCAAAAGCTCATCTATTACCGAATCGTCACCCGCACGGATGCTGTCCGCAACGCAGGTGTGAATATGGTTTGATAAAAGCTCGCGGTTAAACGAGTTAAGCGCCGCCTGCACAGCCGAAACCTGAATTAAAACATCGGTACAGTAGGCATCGTTTTCAAGCATTGTCCTTACTCCCCGCACCTGACCCTCAATTCTGCTCAAGCGGTTCACAAGATTGCGGTATTCATCCTCATTACGGTGCTTTTTCTTTGCACAATCACAATTGCTCACAGTCGCTTCCCCCTAAGTCTTAATGCGTTGCCCACAACAAAAACCGAGCTGAAGGACATAGCCAGCCCCGCAAGCATAGGGCTTAAAAGCGGACCGCCGAGGGCATAAAGCAGCCCTGCCGCCACAGGTATGCAAACCGCATTGTAGCAAAACGCCCAAAACAGGTTTTCTTTAATATTCGTAACCGTAATTCGGCTCAATTTCACGGCACGCGCCACATCAAGCGGGTCGTTGCGCATAAGCACAATGTCCGCCGCCTCTATTGCAATGTCGCTTCCGCACCCCACAGCACAGCCCACATCCGCCGCGGTAAGAGCGGGTGCATCGTTAATTCCGTCACCCACCATCATAACAGCTCCGTGCCGTTGCCTTATTTCGGAAATAATGCGCGCCTTTTCCTCCGGCATAACCTCGGAGTAAATTTCGTCCGCACCGATTTCATTTCCTATATGCTCGGCGCAGGGCTTATTATCCCCCGACAAAAGCACGGTTTTAATTCCCATTTTCTTCAGCCTTTCAAAGGCCTTGCGTGAGGTTTCCCTAACGGTGTCCGCAACCGCCATAACACCTATACACTCACCGTTCACTGCCGTGTATATAACCGATTTACCCTCTGCAGAAAGCCTTTCGCCCTCACTGCGGTAAGCATCGGCATTAATGCCGCTTTCGGTTAAAAACGCAAGACTGCCGAGCATCACCTCATCTGCCGCAACGCGACACTTAATTCCCTTTCCGGAAAAATACTCGCTGTCATCCGCACGGGCGGAAATGCTTATTCCGTTTTCACGGGCGTGCTCTGTTACGGCCTCTGCCAGCGGATGTGCGGATTCCGCCTCGGCCGTCGCCGCAAGCAAAAGCAGTCTTTTGGGATTATCCGAAACAATGTCGGCCACGCGAGCCTTTCCCTCGGTTACGGTGCCTGTTTTATCAAAAACAGCAGCCTTTACCGTGTGTGTTATTTCAAGTATTTCGCCGTTGCGTATAAGTATACCGTTTTCGGCTCCGAGCCCCGTGCCCACCATAACCGCGGTTGGGGTTGCAAGTCCCAATGCACAGGGGCAGGCAATAACAAGCACGCTTGTAAACACGCGAAGTGCAAAGGAAATATCCTTGCCGGCTATAAGCCAAACAACAGCCGCCAGCACCGCTATTGACATAACCGCGGGGACAAAAATTCCCGCCACCCTGTCGGCTGTTTTGGCAATGGGGGCTTTTTTGCTTTGCGCATCCTCCACAAATTTAATGATTTTGGAAAGAGCTGTATCCTCCCCAACCCTTGTGACCTCAACATAAATAACGCCGCTTATATTAACACTGCCGCCGACCACCTCACTGCCAACGGTTTTTTCAACCGGCATTCCCTCGCCTGTGAGCATTGCTTCATCGGCACTGCTTTCTCCCTTTACAACACGCCCGTCAAGCGGTATGCCCTCACCCGGCTTCACAATCACGGTTTCACCTACGGCAACCTCACTCGTGGGCACCGTAAATTCCGTTCCGTCACGCAAAACACGGGCAGTATCGGGTGTTAAGCGCATAAGCCTTTCAACCGCGGCGGCAGTTCGGCGGCGGCTTTTTTCTTCAAGCTGCTTTCCGAGGGCTACAAGTGTAATCACCACCGCAACCGATTCGTAATAAAGATTATGAACCGCGTGCTCATAGTAGGGTATCATATAGGTCATAACCACACTGTAAACAAATGAAGCCCCCGCGCCTATGGCAACAAGTGAGTCCATATTAGGGTTTCCGCGCAGTAAAAGCGGTATACCGTGGGTAAAAAAGCGCCTGCCCGCAAAAAGCACCGGTATGCAAAGCAAAAGCTGAGTAAGTGTAAAGCCGTAGGGATTTGCCGTGATACTCATAAAGCTCGGCACGGGAAGCTTATCTGTCAGCATTTGGCCCATTGAAACATAAAGCAAAATTGCCGAAAGCACAGCAGAAAGCACCGTGCTCATAAAGTCGTTTTTTTGCCCGTTCTTAGGCTTTTGCTCTGTTTTTTGCTTCTTTTCAAGCGGTTCTATTCCAAAGCCGGCCTTTTCCACCACGCGCTTGAAATCCGCAAATTCCACCCTTGCTTCATCAAACACGGCCGTCATTTTTTCGGTTATTAAATTAACCTCACAGCTTTCAACGCCCTCAAGCCTTGAAACCACACGTTGCACCGAGGCGGCACAGGCCGCGCAGGACATTCCGCTGATTTTATATTCTTGACTTTTCAAAATATGTCACCCCGTTCTTTCAATTGCGATTATATACCCCCTCGGGGTATTTGTCAAGTGCAAATTAAATCCTTTATCGGTATA
This sequence comes from uncultured Ruminococcus sp., assembly GCA_964555975.1. Lineage (GTDB taxonomy): Bacteria > Bacillota > Clostridia > Oscillospirales > Acutalibacteraceae > UBA737. Next base: position 9,078 of record CAZKUO010000015.1, read on the forward strand.
TTATACCTCATTTTCGCAAATAATATTTTTTAACTACCGAAATGAATTGAGGATTTGTATTATGAATACGGTTGCTTTTTTTGATACCAAGGCTTACGACAGAGAAAGCTTCAAGCGGTTTGAAAGCGAAAGCATACGCCTCCGCTTTTTTGAAAACAGACTGAATGCCGATACCGTGAGCATGGCGGCCTGCTGCGACGGCGTGTGTGTATTTGTGAACGATACCGTTGACAGCGAGGTTATAGAAAAGCTTGCGGAATACGGAGTGGGCATAATAGCACTGCGCTGTGCAGGCTACAACAACGTGGATTTAAAGGCCGCCGCAGGCAGAATTAAGGTTGTAAGGGTGCCCTCGTATTCACCGCACGCAATAGCCGAGCACGCCGCAGGTCTTTTAATGACACTTAACAGGCGGCTTCACAGGGCATACATCAGAACCCGTGACCACAATTTTTCGCTTGACGGTCTTATCGGCTTTGATATTCACGGCAAAACCGTGGGGATTGTGGGCACGGGCAAAATAGGAGCCTGCTTTGCAAAAATCTGCAACGGCTTCGGAGCAAAGGTTTTGGGGTTTGACCCCGTTCCAAATCCCGAATTTTCGGGCAGCTATGTTTCGCTTGAGGAATTGCTCGGCAAAAGTGACGTTATTTCTCTGCATTGCCCGCTCACAAAGGAAAATCACCATTTGATTAACACGAAAACAATTTCCCTGCTTAAGGACGGAGCATATATAATCAACACCTCCCGCGGCCGGCTTATTGAAACCGAAGCATTGATTTCGGGGCTGAAATCGGGAAAAATCGGAGCGGCGGGGCTTGATGTTTACGAGGAGGAAACCGAATTCTTTTTTGAAAATTTTTCGGAGGAAATAATTCCCGACGATGCCCTTTCCCGAATAATTTCAATGCCCAATGTGATTGTTACCTCACATCAGGCATTTTTAACGCGTGAAGCACTTGACGGCATTGCCGAAACCACAATGGAAAATCTGCACGCTTATTTTACAGGCGAAAAGCTTAAAAATGAGGTGTAAAGCAATCTCTGCCCTCCGATTAGAGTAAAGCCGTATTTACAATTTCTTTTCCTTTCTTTACCGCGTAGTCAAGAGCGATTTCAGTGCCGCTTTTGCGGGCGGTCGGGACGCCCTGTTTGTCGTAATATACTATACAATACCGGCTTTTATTTATCATTTCGCAGTTGCGTTCCACGTAGGCGGCTCGGCCTGAGCCGCGGATATGCTCGGGATAGTATGTTTCCTCGTAATTCGCTAAAAGATAGTTTGTATATTGCTCGTCTATATCCGGGTATTCGGCCCGTACATAGATTCGTTTTATGTGTGGGTATTTTTCTTTTATTTCGGTCACCGCTTCTTTGCACAGGCTGTTAAAGCGGCTCTTGCTCCCGAAAAGGAACGTATCTACATTTTCTTCCGCAATCAGCTTTTCTATAACCTCAATAAGCTTTGATTTCAGTTCTTCGGTTACGTTAATTGTTCTATGACCGAAAAAGCAACAGGTTTTCTCTTTCATAATAACATCACCGAATTAAGTTTACCATATATGGCCTAAAAAGTCCATATATGGTCGTTGTCAGCTTCCTAAAAAGCATAAACTATATATAGAAACTTTTTAGGAGAATTATTGTGGATACAAGAAAAGCTGTAGCGAACAGATTATTACAACTATGTGAAGAAAAAAGACTGTCAGTAAATGCTCTTGCAAGACTTTCGGCTGTTCCTCCCTCAACTTTAAAGAATGTGATTAACGGCGGTAGCAAAAATGCAGGCATTGTCACCATTAAGAAACTGTGTGACGGATTGGAAATTTCCTTGCGTGAATTCTTTAACGATGAAATTTTCGATGATATAGAGCAAGAAATCAAGTAATATCTATTAACAAAAACCTCTCTGCCAAGACAGAGAGGTTCGTTGTTGTGTGGATTATTTAACATTTCATTATGGAAAGTACCTTTTTCGTTTTATTCGGCACATTATCAAGCATTATGCTTTGTCGTTTTTCGTGTTTTACATTGTTTAAATTTATTCTACCGATTTATTAGAGCCATAACATTTTTTGTTTTCTTATTCTGCTATACAGGAACGCTCCGCATATAAAGCATATCGGGACAAATGTCTATATCATCATTCCAAAATACACACATATTGTCCACTTTAACGGTTTTGAAAAAACCGATATTTTTTAACGGAGCATACACAGGTAAGTCTAATAACGCTTTGGCATCAAATTTCTTTTTTTCGCCATTGTTAAACAGTAGCAGCTCAAAATCGTCGGTTGCCTCAACGTACTTTACTCTTGGCGATAAAGGAGCGCCTTTAACAATTTAATTCATTCCTTAATTTCCCCTTTTAATTATATGTTCTCATTACCCGGAATATCGGGTACAAATTCAACAACTTCATCAATACGGCAATACACGGAATTAATATTGCTCGGTGTGACGGGGCTTGTAATTTTCTTCTTGCTGTGTTACAATTTAAAGCAGAAAAACAAGCAGCGCCGCACGGGCGGCACAGAAACGGAGCTGTTACAGTATGACGGAAATTTATATAGTGCGCCACTGCGAGGCGCTTGGAAACGTAAGGCGGCTTTTTCAGGGGAGCACCGACCTTGATATAAGCGAAACGGGAGCGGCACAGCTTGAGCACCTCAAGCGCCGCTTTGCGGATATTTCTTTTGATAAGGTTTACACAAGCCCGCTTATACGCGCCCGCAAAACCGCCCTTGCGATAATCGGCAGCAGAGCGCTGACCCCCGTTACCGAGCAAGGCCTTGCAGAGCTTAACGGCGGTGTTGTGGAGGGTCGCCCGTTTAACGAGGCGTTTAATGAAATTCCCGGACTTGCCGATATTTGGAATTATCACCCGGAAAATTTTGCTCCCGAGGGCGGCGAGCCTATGGCTGAGGCTTACGAAAGAATTTGGAGCACGGTTAAAAAAATTGCCGATGAAAGCCGAGGAAAAACGGTTGTGTGCGCCACACACGGCGGCGTTATGCGTTGCCTGCACTGCAGGCTGCTTTTCGGGGATATTACCCACCTTGCGGAAATGCCCTGGAGCGATAACACGGCCGTTACATTGCTTCGCTTTAACGGCACAGACGAGCTGCCCGAGGTGGTTTTCCACAACGATTCCTCACACCTGCCGCCCGAGCTTAACCCAAAGCGCAATCGTATTGTTGCGCGCATAGGTGAAGAAGAATGATAATAATGTCGGTTGATCTCGGCAAAGCCAGAACCGGAATTGCCGTTTCGGATGCGGGCGAAGACTTTGCGTTTCCGAAAACGGTAATAACCGAATACAACACCGCCCGACTGATTGAAAAAATCATTGCCGAGGCGCATAAGCTTGAAGCCGAGCTTATTGTTGTGGGGTACCCTAAAAATATGAACGGCTCTGCCGGTAGCAGAGCCGAGGAATGTGCGGAAATTGCACGACTTATTGAAGAAAAATGCGGCATTCCCACTGTTTTGTGGGATGAGCGCTGCACCACCGTTTCGGCGCATACTGCGCTGAACTACACCGACACCCGCGGAAAAAAGCGAAAATCGGTTATAGATGCGGTGGCAGCCGTAATAATACTTGAGGATTATCTGCGCTACCGCAAAAATCAGTTATGATAAAGCTTTTTGGTTTGGTATTTGGGCTCACAGGTTATGTTTATACCCAGCTTTCTGAAAACCTGTTCGTCCACACGTGAGAGTATAACACTTGAATGTGCCTCCAGGCCGGAAAGCTTTTTTAAGCAATCCTGCGCTTTTTTCGCAACATCGCTTGTAACGGCGCAAATTGAAAGTGCTATAAGCACCTCATCCATATGCAGGCGCGGATTGTGGTTGCCCATAATTTCGGTTTTAAGGCGCTGTATCGGCTCGATTATGTTGGAGGAAATAAGGTCAATACCGTCCGGCAGACCTGCCATGACCTTAAGGCTGTTAAGCAGCACCGCCGAGGACGGACCCAAAAGGCTTGAGGTTTTGCCGGTTACAATTTCACCGTCGGCCAGTTGAATGGCCACGGCGGGGGCACCGGTTTCCTCGGCCTTTTTCAGTGCGGCCGCAACGGTGGGTCGGTTATCCGTTGTAACGCCGACCTGCTTCATTAAAAGCTCAATCTTCGGCGCATCGTTTTGCTCGCTCATTCCCTGCCTGTGGCTTGCAAGCGCCGCATAATAACGGCGAATTATCTCCTGGCAGGCGGCCTCTCTTACGGCCTCGTCATCCACAATGCCGAAGCCCGCCATATTAACACCCATATCCGTAGGGCTTTTATAGGGGGATTCGCCCATTATGGCCTCAAGCATTGCGTTCAGCACAGGGAAAATTTCAATATCACGGTTATAGTTGACGGTGGTTTCACCGTAGGCCTCCAAATGGAAGGGGTCTATCATATTAACGTCGTTAAGGTCGGCAGTGGCCGCCTCGTAAGCGAGGTTGACGGGGTGCTTAAGCGGAATGCTCCAAATCGGGAAGGTTTCAAACTTGGCGTAGCCCGCCTTAACCCCGCGCTTGTGCTCATGGTAAAGCTGAGAAAGGCAGGTAGCCATTTTGCCGCTGCCCGGGCCCGGAGCCGTTACCACAACAAGCTGCCGTTCCGTTTCTATAAAATCGTTTTTACCGAAGCCTTCTTCACTGATTATATGCGGTATATCGGAGGGATAATCGTTTATGGGATAATGGCGGTAGGTTTTCACCCCAAGCTGATTAAGGCGCTTTTCAAAGGCAAGAGCCAGCGGTTGGCCTGTAAAACGGGTGATAACGACACTGCCCACATAAAGACCTATTCCGCGAAAGGCATCTATAAGGCGCAGAGTATCCAAATCGTAGGTTATTCCGAGATCGCCGCGACGCTTATTTTTCTCAATTGCATCGGCATTTATGGCAATTACTATTTCGGCCTCATCCTTAAGCTGCAAAAGCATTTTCACCTTTGCATCGGGTTCAAAGCCGGGTAAAACACGCGCCGCATGAAAATCGTCAAACAGCTTGCCGCCGAATTCCATATAAAGCTTACCGCCGAACATTGCAATACGGTCGCGAATTTTCTGCGATTGCAGAGTAATGTATTTTTCGTTATCAAATCCTTTTTTTAACATTCCGATTATCTCCCCAAACTTCCTTTTGGATATGATTATACCGCATAATTACGGTTTAAGCAAGCAATTATTTGAAATTTTATAAAGAGTAAAGGCTTTTGCGGTGAAACAACAGACTTTATAAAATTTTAACAAGTGCCGACAGCAGCTCCTCGGTTTTTTCTCCCGCACTTCTGCGAATTAAATAGGCCGGTTCGCCGCTGTTTGCAAGCGTAAATCTGTTTCCGAAGCCGGTTGAAAGCTTTTCCACGGTTTCGGCCTCAAGTGATGCCGTGCGAAGAATTACGGCGTTTGCAGCCTCGCCTATCTCATAAATACCCGCTGCCGCTGCGCGGTTGCGCAAAAGCGCAACGTTAAGCAGTCCCATTACCGCAGGCGGCGGGTCACCGAAGCGGTCGCACAGCTCATCTATAACGTCGCTCACATCGTCATCGTTTTTAACGGCGGCTATGCGCTTGTAAATTCCAAGGCGAGCCGAAAGCGATTCGATATAGCTTTCGGGAATATGAGCGGATATATTCAGGTCCACCGTGCAGGGGTGCTCCTCGGCTTCGGGTTCACCGTTTTCCTCATTTACGGCACGTGAAAGCAGCTTCAGGTACATATCGTACCCCACAGCCTCCATATTTCCGTGCTGCTCGCCGCCCAAAATGCTGCCGGCCCCCCTTATTTCAAGGTCACGCATTGCAATTTTAAAGCCCGAGCCGAATTCGGTAAATTCCCTTATTGCCTCAAGCCGCTTTGCGGCCACCTCGGAAAGTCGTGCATTGGGCCTGAAGCAAAAATATGCATAGGCTCTGCGCGGTGAGCGCCCCACCCTGCCGCGAAGCTGGTGAAGCTGTGCCAAGCCCATCTTATCGGCTTCCTCTATAATCAGGGTGTTGGCATTGGGCACATCAACACCCGTTTCTATTATGGTGGTGCAAACAAGCACATCAATTTCGTGCTCCACAAGGCGGTGCCACACATCGGTAAGCTCATCCTCGCTCATTTGGCCGTGCGCCACCCCGATTACGGTGCCCTCGGGCAAGCGGCTTTTAAGACCCGCCGCACAGCGCTCTATGCTCTCCACTCGGTTGTGCAGATAATAAACCTGCCCGCCGCGGCGTATTTCGCGGTTTACGGCATCAATTATAACACCCTGATTATATTCCAGAACATAGCTTTGTACAGGGTGCCTGTCCCCCGGGGCTTCATCAAGTGATGACATATCGCGAAGCCCTGAAAGTGCCATATTAAGCGTGCGCGGTATCGGGGTTGCGCTGAGGGTGAGTATATCCACAAATGGGTAAAGCTCCTTCAGCTTTTCCTTTTGCGAAACTCCGAAGCGCTGTTCCTCATCTATTATAACAAGACCTATGTTTTTGAAGCTTATATCCTTTGAAATCAGCCTGTGTGTGCCCACAACCATATCAAGCCTGCCGCATTTCAAATCGGTTATTACCCGCTCCTGCTCCTTTTTGGAAACAAAGCGGTTCAAAAGCCCCACCGAAACGGGCATTTCGCCAAAGCGGCGCAAAACGGTGTTGTAGTGCTGCATTGCAAGTATTGTTGTGGGAACAAGCAGTGCACACTGCTTGCCCTCGCTTATGCACTTAAAGGCGGCGCGAAGCGCAACCTCGGTTTTGCCGAAGCCAACATCCCCGCACAAAAGCCTGTCCATAGGTGTTTCGCGCTCCATATCCCGCTTTATTTCGTTAATACAGCGAAGCTGGTCATCGGTTTCCTCATATTCAAAGCGGCGTTCAAAATCGTTTTGCAGGTCGGTATCTGGTCCGAATGCATACCCTTTAACCGACATACGCTTGGCATAAAGCGCGGTGAGCTGCTTTGCCATATCCTTAACCGCGGCCTTCACTTTGCGGCGGGTTTTCTGCCATTCGGTGCCGCCCAAGCGGTTAAGGCGAACGCCGCCGTTTTCCGCCGCGCCCACATATTTTGAAACCAAATCAAGCTGGGTTACCGGCACATAAAGAGCATCGCCCTTTGCATATTTAATTTTAATGTAGTCCTTTGTAACACCATCCTGTGTAATTCGGCTTATCCCGTCGAAAATGCCTATTCCGTGCGCCTCATGGACCACGTAATCTCCGCTTTTAAGCTCATCAAGCGAGCCGATTTCCTGCCCGCCCTTATGCTTTTTTCTGCGCTTTTTGCCGTCCGATGCAATAAAGCGGTGGGTTATGAGCATAAAGCGCGCCGAGGGAATTTCAAACCCGGCCGAAAGCCCACCCGTTGCAACGGTTACCGTGCCGAGCGAGCCGATTTTTCCATCAGACGACAAGGCGCACACTATTCCGCGTGAGGTCAATTCATCGGTTAAAACACGCGCCGCGCGTGCCTCACCCGCCAAAATAACAACCCGACCGCCGTTTTCCGAAAAATACGAAATATCCTCAAGCAGAACCTCAATGTCGCCGCCCCAGGCGGTTGAACGCCTGTAATTAAAGCTTATAACCGATTTGAGCGGTAGCTCGTAGCTGCCGCGCGGGAAATTTTCGGCAATAATGCATTTGTTTGCCGCAGTGAAAAAATCGGTTTTATCAAGCCACAGCTTTGAAGCCGCCGAAACCAGCAGTCCCTCCTCCATATAGGCCTCAATATCCGCCGATTGCTGCGTTTCCATTGCCTTAAACCGCTCGGCCATAGCCCCGCTCTCGCTTAAAATTAAAATTTCATCCGAAAAATAGTCAAAAACCGTTCCTACGGAGCTAAGCAGCGGCAAATATCTGTCGGCCGAAATGCGCACACCGCTTTCAAGCGCATCTATATCCCTTGCAAGGCTGTCACGCTGTGCCGCCGTAACAGCGGGCTTTAAGGCCTCGGCACGCAGCAGTTCTGCCAATTCGTCGGGCTTGAAAACCGTTTCGCACTCGGGGTAAATCTCTATTTCCTCACAGCTTTCCTCTCGGCGCTGCTCCTCGGGGTCGAAAAATGCCATTGTGTCGATTTCGTCACCCCAAAGCTCTATTCGGCACGGCTTTTCCGAGCCTACGGGGAAAATATCCAAAATTCCGCCGCGCACCGCAAATTGGCCCGCCCCCTCGCAAAGCTCACAGCGGGTGTAGCCAAGACCCGTAAGCCAAGCGCAAAGCTTCGGCAAATCAACCGCATCCCCCGCCTTTAGGGTAAAGTGCGCTTCCCTTAAAGCCTCCGGCGTTATTGTATACTGCACGGCCGCATCAAGCGAAATTGTAAGCAGATCAAAAGCCCCGCCCAAAACCTTGGACAGGGTAGCTATTCTTTTGTGCTCGTATTCCCTTGAATAACCGCTGATTTTATTTATGCAATAATCCCTTGAGGGAAAATTAAGCGCCCTGTAGCCAAGGGAAGCAAAATCACCGCAAAGCTCGGCGGCAGAGGCCTCGTCCTGTGTTATAACCGCAACCCGCCTGCCGGTGTGCTCACGCAGTGCCGCAGCTATTACCGCCTTGTGCACCGCCGAAAGACCCGTGCACACAAGCGGCAATCGGCCGTTGCGAACCTCCTTTAAAAGCTCTGAGTAATCGCGGTCCTTGGCCAAAATATCCTTTAATTGCTTCATACTATCCGTTATATTTATTCATTGCGGAATCAATCCCGCGGCTTATTATTTCGGTCACGGCGGCCGCAGCCCTTTCAAGTGCCGCTTCAAGCAGGGGCTGTTGCTCAGCGGGCACACGGCCAAGCACCCAGTCCTTTAAATCGGTGGTTCTGTCCGGCCGCTCGGATACCCCCACCTTTATGCGTTTTATAAGGTCCGTTCCCATAAGCTCGGTTATATCGCGCATACCGTTGTGCCCGCCGTGACTGCCGCCTCGGCGTATACGTATCTTCCCCACAGGCTGGGTAATATCGTCGAAAATAATTATTATGTTTTCGGGCGGTATTTTATAAAAGTGAGAAATTGCCGAAACCGCACGTCCCGAATTATTCATATAGGTCTGCGGCTTAACAAGCAAAACCCGCTTGCCGTCAATCCGCATTTCACCGTATTCCGCCTCGAATTTGTGCTTGTTAAAGCTCACGGAATATTCCTCTGCCAACCTGTCTGCCGCCGCAAAGCCGGCATTGTGGCGTGTTTTTTCATATTGCAGCCCGGGATTTCCAAGTCCCGCAACAAGCCACATTTCTTCCTTTTTCACTCCGAGCATTATTTTTCCTTAACCAATACCCTTTCGATTTTTCCTATTATAAGCTTGTGCAAATCCCCGTTATACCACTTGAGCGGCTCCTTATCGGTAAAGCCCGCCTCACTGAGCTGTGAAACATAAAGCTTTTTGCAGATTATAACAAGCCTCGCCTGCTCAAAATAAACAGCCTCGCCGTCAAACACGGGGGTTAGACCCGTTTCGGCAGTTTTATCGGTATCTCTGCCCGATTTTGAACCGCAAATTTTGTGTATTTCCTTGTTGTCGCCGTAAAAGCTGAAGGTAAGATAATCGCTTTTATCAATAAAATCCATTGTGTAGCGCTGCGGGCGCACAACCGCCGCCATACAGTCCTCGCCCCACATTTCGCCCGCAAAGCCCCATGAGGCCGTCATCATATTGTATTTTTCGCGGCTTCCCGCGGCTATAAGCATCCATTCATCGGCTATCGCCTTTATGAAATTTTCGTTAAGCTCCTTTGCGCTTGTTTCTTTAAACAAAATAAATCACCCCTATATATATTTACGGTTACCGGCGATTTTTATTCGCACTGGGCGCAAACGCCCGCAAAATAATCCTCGGCCTCGGCAAGCTTACGGTCAATTGCCGCCTTTTTTTCTTCAAAAGCAAGGCTTGAAGAAACCACCGAAAGTATTTCCGATTTTGAAACCTCGGTTCTGCCCAAAATAAGATTTATAAGCTCCCGACCGTCCGGCATCGCAGAAAGTCTGCCGCAATGCTCCGCCGCCGTGACTACGATTTTTCCTATGATTTTGGCACCGTAATCCGCCTCCTGTGAAACTCGTGCCCTGCTTTTCACCTTTGCTTCAAGTGCTTTAAGCGGTGCCGTGGGCTCCGGCGCAGGCTCAAGTGCCGCGGCAAGCTCGGCTTCAAGCCGTGCAATGCGGCGGTTTTTCTCATCGTTATCCTTTTTAAGACACAAAATTTCATTTTCGGCCGCAGTGAGCCTGTCAAACAATTGAGTATTTTGCTCAAGCAGATACTTCTTTCTCATTTGGGGCACCTCTTTCTTTTATTGTTGATAAGCCGAAAGCAGAAGAACGCAATCAGCAGAGCCAAAGCCGAGCCGCAAAAATCTATTGCAACATCGCGCAGCTCACAGCTTCTTCCGGGAACAAAATGTTGATGAATTTCATCACTCACGGCGTAAAGCAGGCATATTCCCGCACTTATCAGGGTGCGAGCCGCAAGCGGAAGGGAAAAATAGCTTACTGTGCTTAAAAAAGCAAGCAGGCCTAAAATAAAATAAAGCGAAAAATGTGCCGTCTTGCGCACCGCAAATTGCAGTGAAGAAATAATCGCTTCACTCTCTGCAGGGGTAAGGGACGAAAATTTGGGATAAAAGAGCTTCAAAAGCATTTTTAAGGTTTCGCCGCTGGTGGCGGAAGACTCGGTGGCGGTTTCGGCCGAAAGCAAAAAAATCAGCACCATCCACAAAGCAAGAAGCACCGCTGTTATTATTCTGAAAGCTTTAATACCGATTCCTCCTTAAAAAAGCCGCCATATGGCGGCTGTAAAATATTATTTAACCTTAGTGTAGAATCTCATGGGATCGCCCTTGTAACCGTTGGTCCAAATTTCAAAATGCAGGTGCGGTCCGGTTGAAAAGCCGGTGCAGCCCATATAACCGATTATTTGGCCGCGCTTGACCGTTTGACCTATGGAAACCACAACACTTGACATATGCCCGTAAAGTGATTTGTAAACAACACCGTCCGCGCCCTTGCCGTGGTCTATAAGGGCATATCTGCCGTAGCCGCCGCCGCAACCGCAGCTGCTGCTTTTACGGTAATTATGCGGGCAGCCGTTAATTGCATATTCAACCTTGCCGTCGGCAATGGCATAAATCGGGTTGCCGAAGGTGCCGTTTGAAATGTCCACACCCTTGTGGGTGGTGCCCCATCTGTCGCCCCAGCCCGAAGAAATTTTTGTTACGGTTGTGGGCCATAAAAACGGGCCGCCGTCGTAAACTATGGTAGTGTTGGAGGCGTTGGCAAGGAAAGGTGCCAGCTCATCCTCCTTGGCCTTGAGTGCCGCCTTTATGGCATTTTGGTCGGCCTGAGCATCCTTTTGGTCTGCCTGAATGCTTGAAAGCACCGACTGAATTTCATCACTCTGTGCCTTTAGCTCGGCCTGCTTCACCTTAATACCGTCACGCACGGTTTTCTGCTCCTCAAGCAGCTTATTGTTTTCAGCCTGCTTTTCTTCAAGCAGCTTTACCGCCGCAACAATGTTTTCAATCATCAGCTTATCACGCGCCGAAACACTTGCGGTTAGCTGTGAAAGCTCCAAAAACTGCGAGAAATCATCCGCCCCGAGAAGCACCTGAACACTGCTGCCGGTGTTGCTCATATAAATAGCGCGCAAGCGCTTTTTAAAGGCAAGCTTATTTTCCTCGATTTCCTTATTCTTTTGCTCAATTTCCGCCTTGTTTGCGGCAATTTTCGCATTAATCTCGTTAATCTGCCGGTTGCAGGCATCAATTTCCTGCTGAACAAGCGCCATTTTCTTTTCAATGGCGTTTTTTAATTCCTGCTGCTTTGAAGCATCCTTTTTCAAGCCGTCAATTATGCTCTGCTGCTTCTTTTGTTGGTCCTGCAGCTCACTTATCTCTTTCCTGATTTGCTGCTCGGTTTTTGCCGCCGAAACAGGCCTTACCGAAACAAGCGAAAAAGCAATTACAAAAGCGGTGAAAAATGATAACGATTTTATAAGCCTTTTTTTCATTTCTTTCTCCTAAATGGCGGCAAATTCACTGCCCTCACGGCGCAGGTACTTGCTTATCATAATAATACTGCCGAGCGCACCCGCAAAAATGCCTATGCCCGCAAACACAAGCAAAAGCCACCACGCAACCTCGGAATAATGCACAATATCGCTTGTGCCGAGAGTGCCTATTATGGTTTCGGTTGCCACACGGTAGCAGAAATACAGCAGCCCCTCGGCAAGAACCGCCGAAACAAGGCCTATAAGCACGCCCTCAACAACAAACGGAATGCGCACAAAGGTATCGGTAGCGCCAACAGCCTTCATAATGCTGATTTCAAGCTTGCGGTTATACATTGTAACACGTATGGTATTTGAAACTATAACAAGGGCTATTACCATAAGTATTGCAATTATCCAAAAGCCCGCAACACCGACACCGTTTTTAATTGCCGTAATCTTTTCGGCAAGATCGCTTTGCGATTGCACGGTATCTATTCCGTCAAGCTTTTTTATGCTTTCAATGGTTTCCGCAAAGCGGGACATATCCTTCATTTGAATCTTTGCCGCCCCCGACATGGGGTTGCCGTATTCATCATCAAGGAAAGAAAAATAGCTCTCCTGCCCCTCAAGCATTGAGGACTTAACGCTTTCAAGCCCCTCGTCACCCGAAACATAGGTAACCGAGGCCACATTGTCAAGCTTGGCTATTTTATCGCAAAGAGCCTTTGCTTCCTCATCGCTGTGAATAACATAATCACTCGGCTTTATGCCGTTTGCATCGGCCTTGTCGGTCTCGTCTGCGGCTTCTTCCCCGTCGGTCGCTTCGGATGCCGTATCCGTATCGGCAGCTTCATCAGATGCGGTCGCTTCATTCGACGCATCGGTCTGTGTATCCCCGTAAAGTGCCCAGCTGTAATCCTTCATATAGGCCATCACAACATTTTGCTGTTCAAGATTTCCGACAGCTACATTCACGTTTTCGGAAATAAGTATTGCAAGGCCTATTATAACCATACAGGCAACAAGCACACCCACCGAGGCTAAGGACATAAGCCTGTTGACCCAGGTGTTTTTAACACCCTCGCCCACAAGGTATTTTACACTTCCCATTTTCATCAGAATTCACCTCCGGCATTATCGGCCACGATTTTTCCGCCATCAAGCATAATGACCCTGTGGTGAAAATCTCTTACAAGATTATGGTCGTGCGTTACCATAAGCACGGTTGTGCCGCGCTCGTTAATTTCGGTCAGAAGCGAAACTATTTCGTAGGACATATTCGGGTCTACGTTTCCCGTGGGTTCATCCGCTATAATAAGGTCGGGAGAGTTTACAAGCGCACGCGCAAGACCCACGCGCTGCTGCTCGCCGCCCGAAAGCTGCTGCGGCATTGAGCGCGCCTTATTGCCGAGTCCTACCTTTGAGAGTGCCTTTGAAACCTCTCTGCGAACATCTCTGCCCGAAGCCCCCACAACGTGCATTGCAAAAGCAACATTGTCAAATACGCTCATTGTGGGAATAAGGCGGAAATCCTGAAAAACTATACCCATTGTGCGGCGAAGCAGCGGCACCTGCCTGCGCGGCATTTTTGTAAGGTTAAAGCCGTTAACGGTAATAATTCCCGTGTTAGCCTTTTCCTCGCGCATTATAAGCTTCATAAAGGTGCTTTTGCCCGCGCCCGAGGAGCCCACAACGAAAACAAATTCGCCGTTGTTTATTGTAATATTAACATCCTCAAGGGCGTGAGTGCCGGTGGGATAGGTTTTGGAAACACCGCGAAATTCTATTATCGGCTCCGAGTGGGGTGCCGCTTCACGGTTCAAGAGTATTTCTTCCATTGAAAGACCGTCATCCTTAATTAATACTTAATCGGATTGCTTTTAAGGTACTTGTTAACCATAAGAGCGATTTTGAAAATTATAGCATGGTCAAATTCGCGCAAATCAAGCCCGGTTATCTTCTTAATCTTTTCGAGCCTGTAAACCAGTGTATTACGGTGAACAAAGAGCTTACGTGAGGTTTCCGAAACGTTCAGGTTGTTTTCAAAAAAGCGCTGAATGGTAAAGAGTGTTTCCTGATCGAGGCTTTCGATTGAGCCGCGCTTGAAAACCTCCTTCAAGAAGGTTTCGCAAAGTGTGGTGGGAAGCTGATAAATAAGCCTTGCTATACCGAGATTATCGTAGGATATAATAGTCTTTTCGGTATCAAACACCTTGCCGACCTCAAGTGCCGCCTGTGCCTCTTTAAATGAGCGTGCAAGCTCCTTTAAGGTATCAACCGTGCTGCCTATACCGATAACCACGTGCGCGTAAAATTCGCCCGAAATTGTATCGGCTATGGTGGAGGCAAGCTTTTCAATCGTTTTGGAATCTATGCCCGGCTTTGTTTCCTTAACAAGCGCAATATCGGTCTCGTTAATGCTTATAACAAAATCCTTTGACTTGTCCGGGAAAAGGTTTTGAACCACGTCATATATCGAAACATCGTGTGTTTCAACTCCGCGAATAAGCACAACCGTGCGTGAAACATCCGAATTGAAATACAGCTCGCGGGCCTTAAGGTAAATGTCCCCCGGAAGAATATTATCCAGAATTATGTTCTTTATAAAGTTACTGCGATCGTACTTCTCGTCATAATAAAATTTAATATTGGCAAAGGCAACAGACAGCACCGAGGCGTATTTCGCGGCCAGAACATCCTCTCCCTCAACAAAAACTATGTAGTTTGTGCCCTGTGAGGAGCCGAGGCTTTTGTAGGTGCAGCCGGAATTTGTAACCGCATCCGCCGCGGGAATTTGAAATGCTTTTACGTTTTCCCCTATACGGCCGAGCTCACTGCAGGCTATTATAACAAAGCTCTCGTCGATAACGCCGAAGGTGCGATCCACCGCATCCTTCATTTGATGAATTACGCCCTGAAAAAGACGGTTTGACATTTTTATGCACATCCCTTAAATTAAAGTTACCCATTAGTATCTCTATTTTACACAAACCGAGACGATTTTGCAAGTGATATTCCGTAAAATAAACAAAAAAGTTACAAAATCATTACAGATGTTGAAAACTGTCACAATTTAATTGTGCATTTTGCACCAAAGTCATCCCAAATACCTTGACATTGCGCGATTATAATGGTAAAATTTCCCCAAAATAAACCCGAAACGGAGTTAATGTGCTTATGGAAAACAGAAAAAGGCTCGGTGCGGTGCTTGCCGCCCTTACCGCAAACATAATTTTCGGCTTCAGCTTTATTTTTTCCAAAAAAGCACTTGAAGTGGCCGAGCCGCTCATAATCCTTTCGGCGCGTTTTACGGTTGCGTTTGTTGTTATGACACTTATTATGCTGCTTCGCAGGCATCGCTTTTCGGTTCGCGGCAAGCCAATTTTGCGCATTGCGGCAATGGCAACGGCACAGCCGCTTTTATACTTTATTTTCGAGCTTTACGGCTTAAAGCTTGTTTCCTCGGCGCTTTCGGGGGTTATTATTGCCTTGGTTCCCATCGCGGTAATGCTTTTATCGGCCGTTTTTCTTTCGGAAAAGCCGAATTTAAAGCAGGGTCTTTGTGCAATGCTTTCACTTGCGGGAATTTCGCTTATGAGCATAATTTCAAACGACGGCAACCGTACTTCCCTGCTCGGAATACTGCTGCTTGCGGCGGCCGTTTTGTGTGCGGCGGTTTTCAATGTGCTCAGCCGCAGTGTCGCACCCCATTTCACAGCCTTTGAGCGAACCTGGTTTATGATGCTCATAGCCTGTCCCGGCTTCAATGCTATTTCGGCGGTCTGCTACCGCGGCGAATATTTCCAAAGGCTCACCGCGGCGCTTTCTTCACCCGATTTTGTTTTTGCGGTGCTTTATCTTGCAGTGCTTTCCTCTGTAGGGGCGTTCTTCCTTTACAATTATTCGTCAAGCGTTATCAGTGCGATTGAAGCTTCCTCCTTTTCAAACATCGTAACCGTGGTTACCGTGCTTGCGGGCGTGCTTATTTTGAATGAGCGTTTCTCACCGTTGCAATATCTGCTTTGCGCGGCCATTCTTGCGGGGGTTTGGGGCGTAAACGCCTTTGCGGTGAAATTTAAAGGCAGGTAAAAGCCCCTCGGCGCTTCTCAGCTTGATTTATGCAAAAAAGGCCTCTTTTCATTGGGCTATATTTACAAATAAGCAGCATTTTCGCAATTTGTTCTTGCTTTTTCGGCTTTACTGTGGTAAACTGAACTTCATATGTTAGCGCGGTATGCCTTGAAGCTGCCGCACTGAGCGTATTTTAATATTTTGTTAATGCGCTTTTCTAAATTTCGAGGAGTTGAAATACTTGGCAAAGTACATAATCAAGCGTGTCGGTATGGGTATTTTGAGTATATTCATAGTCGCCTCGCTCACCTTCTTTTTAATGAATCTTGTTCCGGGCGGCCCCTTTGTGGCCGAAAAGAACATAAGCCCCGCAGCTCAGGCGGCGCTTGAAGCGAAATACGGGCTGGACAAGCCTCTGCTTGAGCGCTATGTTACCTATATGACCGATTTTGTAAAAGGTGATATGGGCGTAAGCTTAAAGCAGCGCGGCAGAACCGTGTCGGATATAATATTTTCAAAATTCCCCGTTTCGGCGCGTCTTGCGGGCATTGCCGTTGCGGTGGCTCTGCTTGTGGGCATTCCGCTCGGGTGCATTTCCGCATACAACCGCGGCAAATTTGCCGATAACCTTATAATAGTTTTCGCAACCTGCGGCATTGCAATACCTAGCTTTATAAGCAGTGTGGTTTTGTTGTATACCTTCGGCAGTAAGCTTAACATTCTGCCTACTGTCGGCTTAAACACACTTTCCTCCTACATTATGCCGGTAACCGCGCTTGCAATTTATCCTACCGCATACATAACCCGCCTTATGCGCTCAAGCCTTTTGGACGTTATGGGGCAGGATTACATAAGAACCGCAAAGGCAAAGGGTCTTGCCGATTTCAAAATTCTTTTCAAGCACGCCCTCAGAAATGCCGTTTTGCCGGTTGTAACCTATGTGGGTCCCCTGCTTGCCAGCCTTATGACTGGCTCCTTTATAGTTGAAAAAATATTCACCGTGCCGGGCCTCGGCAGGGATTTCGTCAGTGCGATAAATCAGCGTGACTACACACTTATTATGGGAACAACCATTGTTCTCGCAACACTGATTATTACCGCAAACGTTGTGGTTGATATTCTTTATAAAATAATCGACCCGCGCATTAAGCTGAAGTAAGGAGAGTAAGGGTGAAACAATGAATAAGAAGTTTATGAGTCTTCAGCTCAATCCCGATGATTTTCTGCCCGCCTCCGCCGAGGAAAAGCAGAGCCTTGTGGTAATGCGCGAAAGCGTTAATTTCTGGAGGGACGGACTGCGCCGTCTGCGCAAGAACAAAATCGCAATGGTAAGCCTTGTTTTTGTTCTGCTTATTATGATTTTCGCTTATGCACTGCCGTCATTTTGGCCCTATACCTATGACCAGCAGATTAAATACAGTGAAGACCTTGCACCCTTTGAGTACAGTGAAACAGAGCAGGCACGCATAGCGGCGGGCGAAAAGGTTTTTCCGCATATTTGCGGCACCGATCGCTTGGGCCGTGACTTTGCAGTGCGCCTTATGATGGGCACACGTGTAAGCGTTACGGTAGGTCTTATCTGTGCGGCGCTTGTGCTTATTGTGGGTGCCACCTACGGTGCGGTCGCGGCATTTGCCGGCGGCTGGGTGGATAATATTATGATGCGTATCACCGATATTCTCTACACAATTCCCGATGTTTTGCTCATAATTGTGCTTTCAATGGTTCTGCGCCCACGGCTTGAGGATTTGGCCGAAATAGGCGCCTTTAAATGGATGCAGACCATAGGCCCTAATCTGATTGCAATGTTTGTGGTTTTCGTGCTGCTTTACTGGGTAAGCATGGCGCGTATAACACGTTCACAGGTTCTTATTCTAAAGGAATCCGAGTATGTTACCGCCGCACGTGCCATGGGTGCAAAGGGCCCGCGCATTATTAAAAAGCATCTGCTTACAAACTGCATAGGCACCCTTATTGTTACAACCACGCTTCAAATTCCTTCGGCAATATTCACCGAAAGCTATTTGAGCTTCTTAGGCCTCGGTGTTGCGGCACCTATGCCCTCACTCGGCTCACTTGCCACAGATGCGGTTAAGGGTATGAACACCTACCCCTACCTTTTGCTCTTGCCCGCAATTATCATAAGCGTTACAATACTTGCATTTAACCTTTTGGGCGACGGTCTGCGTGACGCGTTTGATCCCAAGCTTAAAAATTAAAAGGAGGCGGGAATTTTGAGTGAGAAGCTTTTGGAAATAACCGATGAAAGACTTTCCTTTTTCACCCCCGCCGGTGAGGTTAAGGCACTTAACGGCGTTTCCTTTTCAATGGAGGAGGGCGAGGTTCTCGGCATTGTGGGTGAATCGGGCTCGGGTAAATCGGTAACCGCCTATTCCATTATGGGGCTTACCGCCTACCCCGGCAAGCTTATCGGCGGCACAATCCGCTTTAACGGTCACCAAATAGACGAAATGACCGAAAGTGATTTCAGAAAAATCCGCGGCAATGAGGTTTCCATTATATTTCAGGACCCCATGACAAGCCTTAACCCCGTTTATACCATAGGCAATCAAATAGCCGAGGTAATTCTTCTGCATACGGATAAAACAAAGGCGCAGGCCTATGAGCGTGCACGTGAGCTTTTGGAACTTGTGGGTATTAACGAGCCCGAAAAGCGCCTTAAGCAGTACCCGCATGAGCTTTCGGGCGGTATGCGTCAGCGCGTTATGATTGCTATAGCCCTTGCCTGCGAGCCCAAGCTGCTCATTGCCGATGAGCCTACAACCGCGCTTGACGTTACCATTCAGGCACAGATATTGGAGCTTATGCAGGAGCTTAGAAAAAAGCTCGGGATGAGCATTATTATGATAACTCACGACCTCGGCGTGGTTGCGAGTATGTGTGAAAAAATCGCCGTTATGTATGCCGGTCACATTGTGGAATACGGTACTGCCGACGAAATTTTCTACAAGCCCTGCCATGAATACACAAAGGGACTTATTAAATCAATTCCCAAGCTTAACACCGAAACAATCGAGCGTCTTGTCCCCAGTGAGGGTCAGCCGGTGGATTTGCTTAATCCCCCGAAGGGTTGCCCGTTTGCGCCGCGGTGTGAGAGCTGTATGAAAATTTGTTTGGATAAAATGCCGCCTAAAACCGAGCTGAGCGATACGCATTACAGCTATTGCTGGCTTTTGCAAAAGGCAATGGCCGAAAAAGGAGAGGAAAGCTGTGACTGAAAAGGAAAAATTAGTTGAGGTACAGCATTTGCAGCAGTACTTTCCCGCAGGCAGCCGCGGTGGCAAAAGGCAGTTTGTTCAGGCGGTTGACGATGTTTCGTTTTATATTTACAAGGGCGAAACCCTGGGCCTTGTGGGTGAATCGGGCTGCGGCAAAACAACCGTTGGCCGCACCGTTTTAAGGCTTTATGAGCCTACCGACGGTAAAATAATTTACGACGGTAAAGTTATTTTCGATAAACAGGGTAAAATAAGCGAAAATATGCTTCCCTACCGCCGGAAAATGCAAATGGTGTTTCAAGACCCCTACGCAAGCCTTGACCCTCGTATGACAATCGGGGACATTGTAGGCGAAGCGATTGATATTCACAAGCTTGCCGCAAACAAGCAGGATCGCCGTGAGCGCATAATAAGCCTACTTGAGCGAGTGGGTCTTAACAGTGAACACGCAAACCGTTACCCGCACGAATTTTCGGGCGGTCAGCGCCAGCGTGTGGGCATTGCACGTGCACTTGCCGTTGACCCGCAGTTTATAGTATGTGATGAGCCGGTTTCCGCGCTTGACGTTTCAATTCAGGCGCAGGTTGTAAATATGTTTGAGGATTTACAGAACGAATTGGGACTTACTTATTTGTTCATTGCACACGATTTAAGTGTTGTAAGGCATATTTCCAACCGAATCGGCGTAATGTATCTCGGTAAGCTGGTTGAGCTGGCAGACAGCTATGAGCTGATTTCTCACAGTGTTCACCCCTATACCAAGAGCCTTATTTCAGCAATACCCGAGGCCGACCCGATAACGGCACGCGCCGCAAAGCGTATTCCGTTGCAGGGTGATGTGCCCTCACCGCTCAATCCGCCGAGCGGCTGCCGTTTCCGCACACGCTGTCCCTATGCGGACGAAAGGTGCGCGGCCGAATGTCCCTCCTTCCGTGAGGTATCACCCGGCCATTTTGCGGCCTGCCACCACCTTGAAAAGGCGGAATAATTATTTCGGTATTTATTGTGCTACAGGGACACAATGAATATATACTAAACGCGGTCAAAGCGGAACTATCCGCATCAGCCGCAAATTAAGAAAGAGGAGATTGAAATGAAATTCAAGAAACTTATTGCGTTGTTCTTGACAGCCGCTCTTTTCGTAACTGCCTTTGCCGGCTGCGGCGATAAGAAGCCCGACGGCGTAACTGTTCAGATCGGCCCCAACCCCGAAACCTTGGATCCGGCTCTCAACAGTGCTGTTGACGGCGGTAATATGCTTATTACCCTGTTCGAGACCCTTCTTATAATCGACGAGGACAACAAGGTTCAGCCCGGACAGGCTGAAAGCTATAAGGTAAGCGACGACGGTCTTACCTGGACCTTTACCATGCGTGACGGTCTTAAATGGTCGGACGGCACCGAGCTTAACGCAAAGGACTTCGAGTATACCTTTAAGCGTATAGCCGACGTCGATCTTGCAGCCCCCTATGCCGATACCGTTATCGGTATGATTGACGGCTACAAGGATGCTATCGGTAACCCCGATGCAGACGGTAAAACTACCACCACCCCCGACAAGGAATTGCTCAACGTTAAGGCGAGCGAGGACGGTAAAACCCTTACGGTTGTTCTTTCCTGGCCCTGCTCTTACTTTGACAAGATCGTTGCTTTCGGTACCATGAGCCCTGTTCAAAAGGCTACCGTAGAAGCTAACGGCGACAAGTGGGCAACCGACCCCGCAACCTATGTTTGCAACGGCCCCTATATGATTTCCGAGTGGACTTCCTCCGAGAAAATCGTTTGCAAAAAGAACGAGAACTACAACGGCGGTTGGGATAAGGATAGAATTGTAACCGATAAGCTTACATTCTTACTCCTTGAGGACTCCTCTGCTTCCTACGCGGCTTACACAAGCGGTACCGCTCAGATGATTAAGGACGTTCCCACCGATGAAATCGCAAGCCTTAAAAAGGCTGAGGACGGCGGAGACTTTTATATTGACACCATTCTCGGAACCTACTACATCAATATGAACCTCGACAAGGCTCCCTTTAACGACAAGAACGTGCGCAAGGCACTTTCTCTTGCCATTGACCGTGAGTATGTTGCCAACACCGTTATGGACGGAACCTATGTTGCCGCCTATAACTATGTAGGCCCCGGTGTTATTGATGCTGAGGGTATGTTCTTTGATAATTCCAAGACCGCGAACAACGGCGAAACCTACATCAGCTCCGATTATGATGCTAACGTAGCAGCCGCAAAGCAGGCTCTTGCAGATGCGGGCTACCCGAACGGCGAAGGCTTCCCGGCTTTCACCTATTCAACCAACGATTCCGGCTATCATAAGGTTCTTGCAGAATACCTCCAGAAGACCTGGAAGGATGTTCTCGGCATCGATATGAAGATCGACGTTGTTGACTGGGCAGCATTCACTCCCCAGAGACGTGCCGGCAACTACGAAATGGCTCGTAACGGTTGGGTAATGGACTACAACGATGCTTCCAATATGATTGAGCTTTTCTGCTCAACCAACGGCAACAATGACGGTAACTACAACAGCGTAGCATTTGATACCGCTATTAAGGAATCACAGGTTGCAGATAACGCAACGCACTTTGCTAAGCTCCATGAGGCCGAAAAGATTGCCATGGAAGATTACGCATTTATCCCTGTTGCTTACTACACCGACTTCTGGCTCCAGAAGTCCAACCTCAAGGGCACATGGCACAGCCCCTACGGCTATTGGTACTTCCAGTATGCCTACCTTGAGGATTAATTCCAAACGCATTTAAAAAAGAATGACCCACTCGGGTAGTTTACAATAAGACAGTATGAAAACAATACTGACATAAGGTAGCTACTGTGTGGGAATGTGACAAGAAAAATTGGCGATACTTGGTTTTTACAACCGGGTAT
>CAZKUO010000016.1:0-4776 GCA_964555975.1 uncultured Ruminococcus sp.
TTGATCTGAAGTCTACTTTTATTTATACTGTTGCACTTGATATTATAATCTGCCGCCGAGCACAGCGAGGTTGGAGGGAGAGATAAACTAAGAAAACATCAAGGCTTAACCTTTTCTCTCCCTCAGTCAGCTTCGCTGACAGCTCCCTCGTCAGAGGGAGCCTTTATCAGTCTGTGCAAACCTCAATCTCCCCGTCAAAGGTATTACCCTCCACGGCAGCTCCGGTGCAATCGGTAAGGTGCACAAAGCATTTTTCTTCGCCGCCGAAAATTCGGTTTTCCTTAAGCACAAAGCCCTCTGTTGCCTTTGCCGAGGCAATAAGGTCATTTTTCTTGTGCTCCCACGGGTGTACCCGCGCATAAAGCTCATCATCGTTACTGCGGAAGAAAATGTCATTATCCGTCACACGCACGTTTTTGTGCACGGGGCCGTCATATCGGCTGTTTTCGGGTGCCGCACACACAAACGGCCCACCTGAATTTTTATAAACATTTCCGCTTATTTCAACATCGCGCACGGGTCCCGATTCATACCAGGAGCGCGCATCGTCTGCAATAAGCACGCCGCAGCCCTTTATGTGGTTAAAGACATTGTTTTTTATTTTGATTTTGCCGCCGCTTGTCACCAAAATTCCGCGGGTGGGCACTCTTTCAAAATAATTGTCGGTAATTTCCGCATCCGGCACAGCCGAGAGGTTTTCAACAGGCGTATTCTCACTAAATGCCGAAATATCGCCCTTAATTTCAAGCAACAGCTCCCTCGGGGAGAGCTCCTCCGCCGAAATAACCTCCGCCTGCCCCACGTAAAGCAGGCTTTCCGGGTCAACTGCGGCAATGCGGTCACCCGATTTAAACCCGCCTATGCCGAAGGTTTGCGGGTGCATAAATCGCAAAACAACACAGCTCCCCTCGCGACGAATAACGTTAAGATGCGTTCCGTGTATGTTTATGGCATCGTCATGCGCGCCTATAAAGCTGCAATTTTTAATTGTAAGCTTGCCCCTGCACCCCGAAATATGCATAGCATCTGAGGAATTTGCGGCGGTTCTGCCGCGGGTGGGCACCGCATTAAAGCCGTCGGCGGTTACGTTTTCACTGTTCTGCACCATAAAGCCCATACAGTTCATAAAATCCACCGACACATTTTCAACCGTAATGTTGCGTGAATCCGAAATCAAAACTCCCGTTTCGTCTCTCAACGGGTCGCGCATTTGGAAAACATAGCCCACCTTTGCGCTGTAGGGGTTGGGCTTGCCATCCTCCTTTTTATAGCGCAGCCGCAAAAGGCCGGGGTTCAGCTCCTCCCACATGGCATTTTCGTCCTGCATAGGGCTGAATGCACGCCATGTAAGACCCGAAGCCGGGTCGTAAAGCTGTGAAATCCCCTTAGAAAAGGCGAAATTTTCACCGTACCATTCGATTTTTCCGTTTTTTATGCGGTAAAGACTGTCCGGCTGCACCGCGCAATCCAAAAATCCGTCTCCCTCGGCGGTAACCGTCATTTCGGTAAGCATGGGGTGAGGCACCTCAAAGCTTAAATTTTTTATTTTAATGCTTTCGCTGTTCACAATCCCCGCAATCGTCATTTTTCCGTGCAGACGTATCACCGCACCGCAGCCGTTTAGGGTTACACCGCAAATATCCTTAAAAAGCAGTGCAAAATGCCGCGTTATGTCGGGGCTTTCCTCCTCGGAATGGGTGTTGGAAATGTGTATATCAAGCGGTGTGGCTTCGGTATGAAAAATATCGTAGGTGCCGCCGCTCATCACAATTTCACCGCCGCCAGCCTTTGCCGCAGCCGCTACAGCCCTGCGCAGTGCAGGTGCCGTGTCAAGGCCGCTGTTCGGTCTGCCGCCGAAATCCTCAAGAAAAAAGCATTTCATACCTGTCACCTAAATTTCCCAAAATCTAAAGGGTATCGCCGACATACCGTCACCGTTTTTAAGCGGTATTTCACAATAGTTTTCAAAGCCTAAGCGCACTCCCGCGGGCTTGTCGGTCTTGTCGGTCCAAACGGTAAGCGTGTCGCCATCAATGCTGTATTCCGCGGGGAATTTCGCTCCCTCACGGTCGGTTATGTAAAGCTCGGTCAATTCACCGTCGGTGTGCAGCCCCTCGGCATGATCAAAGCAAATAACCGCCTTGTCACCCACACGGTAGGCCTCCCTTACCACCGGGCCCGAGTATTCCCGCGCCTTGCCGAACATAACGCTTTCCACCGCGTTAAACAGCCGCTCGCCTATCGGCTCCTTGCGGGAGGGGTGAATGTTGTTAAATTCGCCCACATCGGTTGAAGATACCAAATATACCCCGTCAAGCTCGCGCGCCGCCTTAATCTGCTGCTCAACAAGCCTCGGCCAAATTTCGCGGTTCCAGTGCTTAAAGGGCGCAATTTGCACCGTGAAAAATGGCAAATTATCCTGCCATTCGGCTCGCCAGCATTCCACAAAGGTTTTAAACAGCTCAAAATAGCTGTGCCACTCGCACGCGTTACTTTCTCCCTGGTACCAAAGCACACCGTTTACCGTGTAGGGTATAATGCGCTTAACCGTGTTGCGGTAAAACACGCCCGGCCAGCTTTGCCAACGCGGCCCTATGGGTGGTTCCTCTGGCCAGTTTATCGGGCTGCAACGCGCAAAATCGTAAACACCCATCTCTTTAAGCATCGCAATCGCATCAACCCTGCGGCACTCGCTGTCAACCTTTTCCAAAAAATCATCAAGCTGCCTGTTGTATTCATCCTCGTCAAGCGCGGCAAGGGTGTTTTCGCAAAGCTCGGTCAGCCCACGAAGCTTCGGGTTGGCAAAAATCCTCCGCTCATCAATAAACGACTCTATTTTGGAGCCGCCGAAGTTGCAGCTTATAATTCCCACCGCAACATTTTCGGCCTCCTGCATCCTTTTTGCAAAATAGTAGCCCACCGCACTGAAATGCAAGGCCGTTTCCTCTGTGCATTTCTGCCACGGCGTGTCCACCGCCTTAACCGATTCAAAATGCCAGCGGTAGCCCGTAAAGCCCGGCTCTACCCTGCGCGGCACCGTAAAAAAGCGTATGTTCGGGTTTTCGGCCGTCTTTGCCGCCTCAAGCCCGTCGGTTGCACTGAAAAGCGAATGCTCCATATTCGACTGCCCCGCGGCTATCCACACTTCCCCCAGCATAACATCCTCAAATGTTACGGTAGAAAGCCTGTCGCTCAAGGTGAGCGTGTATGGGCCACCCGCCGCACGTGCGGGCAAAATAAGGCTCCACTCCCCGTCCGAAGCATAGGTATAGTGCTTTTCGCCGTCAAGCTCCGCACACACTTTACCCTCGCCCTCGCCCCAAAGGCGTATCGGCTTGCCCCTTTGCAATACCATTCCGTCGCCGAATAATACCGAAAGCTTCATATTTGATTTCTCCTTGTTGTGCTTCTGTTTTCAAATAGCAAATATAATTCTTTAAATCCCACTGTTTAAAAAATTATATTCGATGTTTGATATAAAAAAATTTGCACTTCTAAGCCTCCCTTTAGGCAAGGGGGCCTTATTGGTATGTACTTCTCTGCCTCCCTCTGAGGAGGGAGGTGGATTTGCCGTAAGGCAAAGACGGAGGGAGAGATAAACTAAGACAATATCAAGGCTTAACCTTTTCTCTCCCTCAGTCACGGCTTCGCCGCCAGCTCAGGCCCTCTTGCGGTGCCCGACATTGCGCACGCTTGGAGCGCGGCGCAATTGTCGACCGCAGCGCTTCGTTATGCTCGCTTCATCGTCCGCAGGACGCGCTCGCAACCTCACCCGTCAGATGGGGCCTTTTAATTGGTCTGTACTTCTCCGGCTCCCTTACCTAAAGGCAAGGAAGCCGTCGGTCCGTGAAAATCAGCCGGCCTTATTTACAAGTACTTTCTTAAGTCTTACAAGGTCAAGTATATCTGCCACGCCGTCGTAGTTTGCATCGGCATCGCCGCCGGTTGCTTCTACATTGCTCGGTTTAAGATTTGAGGTCAAAAGATACTGTCTGCACAACGCAAGGTCGGCACTGTCGATAACGCCGCTGCGGTCAACGTCGCCGTCCTCGAAAGCCTTTGTAATGTTAATCGTAATTGAGGGGCTGTCCTGCTCGGTGTACATTAAAGGACTCATAATAATTTCATCACCGTAATCCCCGCCGAGACCCTCAAATTTAGCTTCAATTCTACCTATAACGGAACTGCCTTTCAATTCAATTGAGCTTGCCGGAATTTTAACATAGCCCTCAAAGGCACCGTCAAATTCAATCAAGCCCTTATTGCCGCCATCATTAATAGATTCCTTTGATGTGTGAAGCTGCCAGCCGGTTCCGCCTGTTGGACAGGTGTAATATGTGGCAGCCTCCTTCATTCCGGAGGTCTCGAAATACTTATAACTACCTTTTGTCTTTAACAACAAAGCCATCTTATTGGCCGCTGTTGTCTTAACATACATTATAAGCGCACCGCTTGTTTTGACAGTGTTCGGTAATTCAAAATGCTTGCCGTTATATGCACCGGAACCGTCTTCGCCGATTTCCCCTTCATCTGTTGCATTTTTAAACTGCATTTGAATATATGCTTTACTTTTTATAAAATCGTCTGTAGAAGTTATATTGCTCTTTCCGGCTTTTATGGTAAGCTTAGCACCTTTAAGCCCGAGATCGGCTATGTCGGTTACAGAATCATCAACATCAGTCTGAAAATGCTTCATCTCATAGCGGGTGATTGCCGTTGCATTAATCGGATCGTATTCAACTTGAATATTATTAAATGCACTGTCTTCTTTTACAA
>CAZKUO010000016.1:4876-29679 GCA_964555975.1 uncultured Ruminococcus sp.
TTACTTTTTGGCTTTTAAGACTACTGTTGTTGCTGTTGTATGATGAATATCCGCCTATGCTCTTAAGCTTAATCGGATCGTATTCAACTTGAATATTATTAAATGCACTGTCTTCTTTTACAAGATAAATCGTGCCTACAGTATAGCTGTAACCGTTACCTATATAAGCAGAGCGCCACCAAACTTTTATAAGGTCGCCAGTCTCACCGGTAAATGTGCCAATTCCGCTGCCCGTCTTTGAATTATAAAGCGAAGTGTAGGGAATTTTAACATACCCCTCAAAGCCCTCTGTCAAAGCTATGGTGCCGTATGCATTTTCGCCGCTATTACCTCTCCCGGCTGTTGCTTGTGTCCATGATGTGTCGTTTAATCCTGCTATATAATACGGATATCCGTTAGATAAATATGCACCGCCGTAACCATACGTCGGATCAACCGTAAATTCGGGGGATATTTTATTTGCCTTATCTACTTTAACATAAAATACAAAGCCCTTGGTTCCGCTTAAATCCTGTGCAGAAGCAAAAGCCGCCCCTAATGCGGGTGCACTGCTCATTCCGCCTTGTGTGTTCGTTTCTTCGGCACCATATATGTATGCCGTATCCGAAGTGATCGTTACGCCCTCACCTTTAAGCTCACCCGATGTTATGCTTACTTTTTGGCTTTTAAGACTACTGTTGTTGCTGTTGTATGATGAATATCCGCCGATACCTTTAAGTATTATCCTCCCTTCACTCTCGGAAGTTTCGGCTGTGGCACCGATACCGCCAACGGCGGTCACGGCGATTAGTGCGACGGACAGCGCCGCGGACAAAAATTTTTTAAAATTTTTCATAACCATGAACTCCTTTTCTGTAGTATTTTTAAAATTTACTGTTTCAATAAAGCCCCGCATTTCGGCCGCCGCCTGCCGCAACGCAGCATTTTTACCTACGCAGATAAACCGCGGGGTAAACACGGCAGAGCAACCGCTCGAATTTAAGGGTATTAAAGAACGTTATTTCAGGCGCTTAGCGCCTCCCCATAGCCTCCCTCTGACGGAGGGAGAGATAATTTAAGTTTCTTAACGAAACTACCCCTCAGTCTCGCTTCGCTCAACAGCTCCCCTGACAAGGGGAGCCTTATTGGTCTGTGCTTTTTTGTCGCTTAGTAAGATTATTTCACCGTAAAGGTATGGAGAATATTACATTCATGCTCGAAGTTGATTTTATTATCAAGCCTTGCTCCCTTACCGCTCTTTGAAATGAGCTTTAAGCCGATGGAATATTCGCCGGCCTTTTCGGGGAGTGTGAGCTCGGCGGAAATCACGTGCTCAAGCTGAGTGCGGTTGGTATAGACGGTGGGGTCGGTAGTGTACCACTCGGCGGGGTTGCCCGCTTCGGCGGAGGCCACCTCGTTGCCGTCCTTATCCAGAATAACAAGAGCCGATGTAATGTTAAACACAGCGGAAAGCCCATAGTTTTTGAGGGTGAGCTCTGCCTTGATTTTGCCGTTACCGGCGCTTGTTACGCTGAGCTTATCGGCACTCAAGCGGTAGCCGACATAATCCTCCAAATAATCGTAAACATTGCGCTCAACCGTTTCGCCCTCGGCCGATTTAAACCAGTTTTCGGTGTAATGCAGGCCGTTTTCATCAAGCCATTTTGCGGTTACGGGCTGATTTTTCCAGCGAACCATGGCACCGTCCTTAAAGGGGCCCTGGTCAAGGTAACCGTTGTTAGCGGAGAGGGTGGTTAAGTGGTGCTCGGCGGCGCCCAAAATGCAGGCGTAGCCATCGGGGAAGAAGCCCATATCGTTTACAAACTGTGTCCAGAAGTAAAGCTCGGCATCGTTGGGGGCAACATAGCCGTTGTTCTTTTGGTACTCCCATGGCTCTTGACCCACGCTGTAATCCTGGTTACCGAGCTCGGTACCGTCCTGAATACCGAAGAAAGCGTCATCATTAAAGCCGAGCTTAATTTTGGCGGCATTTGCCTCGGTGATGTAGTTACGGTAGCCCGGGTTTCTTACCGAGAAGAACACGCCGTCAGGCAGAAGCTTTTCGATAATGGCATTAACTACCTGCGCACGGTCGGCCTTGGGATTATCCGAGTGCCACTCACCGAATTTACCCACAAAGCCCGCCTGGAAGGTGTGAAGAATATCCTTATTCTTCTCGATAATACCGTTTTCGGCAAGCTGATTGATGTGAAGCATTAATTCCTCTGTGCGGGGGGTACGGTCGTTAAAGTTGTTTACATCGAAATAAGCAAAGCGCAGAAGAATTTGAATTTTCTTTTCACGGAACCAATCAAAAATCTTTTGAGTGGTGGTGAAAAATTCCGTGCCGAGCTTACCGCCGCGGTAATCGCCGGGGTAAAGATAAAGAATGTAAACGCTGCAGGCAGTATAAGCCGAGAACTTGTTATAATCATTTTCAAGGTGGGATTTAATTTCGTCATCCGTTATGTTGAAGTGATAGAACTCGCTGATACCGCGCAGACCCCTGTTGGGGTTGTAATCAAGCAGCTCGTTATTCTCGGCAAAAAGCGAGGTATAGGTGCGTTCCACAACGGGGCTGCCCTTAACATTGCCGCTTATATCAATTGAAAGGTTTTCGGGAATAACCTGCTCGGTGCCGCCCTGCGGCTCGGATGAATCCGAGCCGCCGTTTCCACCGGCACAGGCCGCAAGCGACAAGGTAATTGCGGCGCACAGCACGCAGGGAATAACTCTTTTAATTAAATTTTTAAGCATTGCCTTGCGACCTCCTTTTTTTGATGAACAGTATTACTATTACACCCGCAGCAACAAGCACGGCCGCACCGACGCTTATGCCTATTACGAGCGGCAGGCTTACTCCGCCGTTATTATCGGACTTGGTATCTGCCTTTTGGCCGCCTGGGTAATAAACGGGGTCAAGGGTAAATTCCTCGGACATACCGGCTATTGCAAAGGGGTCCTTTTCCGCTGTGGTTACGGTTATGTAATCGTAAACCGCAAGCAGGCGTTCATCGTAGTTATAAGCCTTTATAACAAAGGCATACTTGGTTTTTGCCTGAAGCCCCAAGGCCGTACCGCTGTTGGTAAAGGTCTTTGTTTCGGAAACAAGCTTGTAGCTCTTTTCACCGTTTTCGGTAACAATCTCATAGGCCTCTATAATATAGTGGTCGGTTTCGGGATATTCCTGCCAATAAAGCATTATTCTGTCGGTGAAAATATCTTCCTTATCAACCGCATAAAGCGATTTAACGGTGCTCTTTTCGGGCAGAGCGGTGAGAACTGTTTCCGCGGGGCCCTCGTCGTTGTCCTTGGTAACACCGAACACGGGGCCTACAAGCACGGTGTCATCATCTGCGCCGTTGTAAGCGAAGCGGTAGTGGATTTGCGCGAGCACGGTGTCATCTTCAACCTTGTTTGCGGGCAAGAGGCTGTCAATCGGAACCTTGATTAAGCCCTCAAAGCCTGCGGGCAGCGCAATGCCGCCGTACTGGTTGATTGTTTTAAACGCCGTGTGGTGCTGCCACTTGTTCTCCTTTACCGACATAGTCTGGTAAGGCATATTAACCATTACCTTAAACTCGAAATGGGTATCGGTGAACATACAAAGCGACAAATAGTTTTCCTTGGTTTCGGGAACCTTAACAAAGAAAACAAGGTGTGTGAAATTGCCTATGGGCATATTATCGTAAATCGCACCGCACCAGTGAACCGATTTCATAAAGCCGTCAATTCCGTAATCCGCCGTGGGTATGCAGGTGATTTTAACCGAAGCCTTATCCGATGCGTTAAGCTCGGGAATCGGGCTTGCAACGTTTCTGCGGGTTACCCAGCCCCAGTGACCGTCAAGACCGATTATATCGGTAAAGGGGGTCATTTCGGGCAGGTCGGATTTCTTCCAAACGGTGTTTGAAATGTAGGGAGCCTCACTCATATTGAGGAACGCACCGAGGGTTACACTGCCGTATTCGCCGCCGAGAGTGGCAAAGCGAACGGTTACGCGGTTAATGGGGGTAGTGGAGGACGGGCCGCCGAAGAAGTTTGAAAGCGGAATTCTGACAAAGCCCGAAAATTCACTGTCAAACTTGATTGCACCGTAGGTTTCGCTGCCGTCCTGACGTCCGTCAATGCTGGTGCACTTTTGCCACTCGGTTTCGCCGTCGGGCAAAATCTGGTAGCCTACCGCATTCTTGAAAATGCATTCCTTGGTTTTTGCATTTCCCTCGTCCTTTTTGTCCTTAATAAAGCAGGTAACACCAATCTGGTTTGCAGCCGGCAGGCTTAAATAAAACGTTATGTAATCGTTACCCACCAAATCATTTGAAAAAGTAGTTTCCACAAAGGTGGTGGAGGAATAAACAAATTCCTTTTCGGTAACCGTGCTGCCGCTTATGCTGAACACAGATGCGCGCTGACCGCCCACCAAAATGCCCGAGGCAGAGGTGTCAAGATAATGCTTGTTTGAAGCGGTTATGGTTGATGTGTTGAGTGTTGCGTTTTTGGGAAGTGCCACGGAGGTATCAAGCTCAACCTCATCTGCTTCAATCTTTGTGTAGGTGTAGCCCTCAAACAGGCAGGACTTAATGTAGCTTGCCATTGCACGGTAGCCTTCAATGTTCGGGTGCCAGCCGTCATCATAGTAACCGGCAAACGGCTCGGACATAACGTTATTGTGCGCATCTATTGTGTAATGCGTATCAAAGGTTGAAAGCTTGGCGATATATTCGGAAAGTCTCTTGTTGTTAGTGCTGTCAAGCATATTCGGAGCGGTGAAGATTATTGTTACATCCGGCTTTGCGGCGCGCAGCTTTTCAACACCGGCGGTGTAATAGCTCACCATCTCGTCAAGTGATTTATCCGTATCGTTAATACCGAGAGCAAGGTCAACAATGCAGTTTTTACCTGTGCCGGGGATTATTTTTATAAGCCCGTCAACCGTAACGCCCGTATTCTGAAGCTCGGGGTCAACGCCGCTCCAATAAGCGGTTTTAAGTCCCGATAATGCCTGAACACGGCAGTTTACGTTGTAATCGTTTTTCAGCACATCACGCAAAAGTCTGAAAAGCGGATAGCCGTGCTGATGGCGTGTAGAGTCACCAACCATAAAGTAGGAGGCTTCCGTTATGCCGTTTTTGCTGTTGTTAAGAATAAAGTCTACCTTATCCTTAACAGTGGCAAAGTACTCCTCGGGGAAATTGAGCTCGGCCGATTCGGAATTTAGGTCATAAAGCGAAATTCCGCCGAGTGTTGCCGCTTCAAGCTTGCTATCCCCTGTAAGCTTAAGCTCAACAGCGGATATTTTATCGCTTGCGGCATTAAAGCCCGAAACTGTATCAAACGGTATGCGAACAAAGCCTGTGAAAGCGGACTTAAAGGAAACTGTGCCGTCGCTCTCGGTTATAACCGTGCTCCAGGCCTTACCGTCCTTATTAAGCAAAGCCAGCTTTTTGCCGCCCGCAACCGCTTTATCGCCTATCTTTATTGCAAGGGCGGTTTTTTCGGGTACGCTCACGTATGCAAGCAGACCCGAGCCCTCTGCCGCAGCGGCGTTCGTTGCGGTGAATGTGACGGTGGCGTTTTTGCTGCCCTTATCGCTGCTTAAATTCGCAGCCTTCAGAGCTACCGGCTTTAAGGCGGTCTCGCTTGCGGTCATACCGCTTGCGGTGTAGCTGCCGTCAATAGGTGCTACATTCATCGGGTCGCTGATTTTCTGATTATCGGCATAAACAAGCTGTGTTGAGCCCGTATCTCCGTTATAAAGCGAAACGGGGCCTACAACAACACTGCCGTATTTTCCGCCGATGCCGCCAAGCTTAAAGTCAATGGAAGCAAGGGGTGTTTTTGTGGGAACAATCAGCTTATTGCCGTCATTCACAAGTGAGGTGTACGGAATTTTAACATAGCCCTCAAAGGCAGTGTTAAAGTCCATTACGCCGAACATACTGCTATTGGTTGAATGGCCCTTAACTGCCGTTCCGGTCTGCCACTCAGTAGCGCCCACAGGCAAATACTGATAGGTTTCCCCCGGCTTGAGGGTCATTTCGGCAGCGTAGTTCTTTGCGCTTTTATCGTTGATGTTAAGGGATATATATACCTTATTTGCGGCATCAAGCTTAAGGTAGAACATTGCTCCGGTTGTGTTCTCAAGTGAATAGAAATCGCCGGAATATGTGGGTGCTCCCCATTTTCCGCTTACGTCACCGTAGTTGCCGTATTTCGCCCATAGGTTGCCGTTTGCGCATACATATTCGTTTGTATGCTCGGCACCGTCCTTAGAGGTGAGCTTTAAGCCGTAGGCCTCTGTGTCGGAAAGCGGCTGAACCTTACTTGCGGAAATGAATTTACCGTTATTTGTGTTGTTTACCGCTATGGGAGTAAGCTCAATTTCGGGGTAAATAAATTCGGTGCCGCCCGTAAAGGTATCATAAAGGAGGACTGCCACCGTAACAGAGCCGTACTTACCGCCGAGCCCCTTAACCTTAAATTCTGCCCTTGCAAGGGTGTGGTTTTCGGGGTCAACCGATTTCGGCTTCCAGTCGTTTGTAAGTGCGGAATATGGGAACTTAACGTAGCCCTCAAAAGCACCGTCAAAGCTTACCGTACCGAACATATCGGTTTTATCGACAACATTGCCGTTTTCTGTTTTCTTTGCGCCTATGCCCGCAATACCGGTTTTCCATTCGGTACCGCCGATTTCAAGATACTCATACTGAGCACCCGGCAAAAGTGTCATCTGGGGCTGATAGCCCTGACCCTTATTGTTAACACAGAATTCGGCACTCAATTCATTTGCACTGTCGGTTTTAACATAAACAATAAAGCCCTCGGTACCCTTAAGTGAATAGGGGGTGCCGTTTGTAACGTTACCGTTTGTATCACATTCACCGAAGAAAAAGCGAGTGAAAAGATTGCCGGAGCTGCTGATGTAGGTTGCGTTTTCGTGCTCCTGTCCATCCTTGGAGGTCATTTTAATTCCCTGTGTGGAGCTGCCGCTTATGGGATTGACAACCGTGGATGTGGTGTTTGCACCGCTTCTGTCGTTTGAAACATAAAGCGGGTGAACAACCGTAGGCGCAGCAGACACTTTTTTAAGCTCTAAGCCGGTTGCACCTTCTTTATTAACGAGGAACAGGGGGCCTATAACAGGCTCACCGTACTTTCCGCCGGCGCCGAGAAGCTTAAAGTTAACACGCATAAAGGAATCAATCTCTGCCGAAAGCATAAAGCCGCTGTCGCCCACAAGTGATGTGTAGGGAACCTTAATGTAGCCCTCGAATGCGCCGTCAAACTGAACGCAGCCGTCAATTGAGCCGTAGGCTGTCTTTGTGGGGTCGCCCGCAACGGCAACGCCGGTTTTCCAATCGCCGCCGTCAATTGACATATACTGATAGGTATATCCCACGCCGAGGAAAAGCTGGGGATTCCAGCCATAACGCCAGCGGGATTTTTCGTCGGGCATTTCAAAGTTCATTTCGGGCATAACAAGGTTCGGGGCATCTACCTTTACATAGAAAACCAAGCCCTGTGAGCCCTTAAGCGAAACATCACTTGCATGGAAGCCGGTGTAAAGCTGACCGGTCCAGACTTTTCCGGTATTTGCATTTACAAGCGGCTCGCCGCCGTTATAGGTTACACCGCTCGCAAGGTTGTTATCGCCCAAGTAGCTTTCCTTACCGTTGATACCGGTAATCCTGTTACCGAAAGCCTTGGTAAAATCAAGCGGATTTACCATGGTGTGGCTGATCGACGGACACCAGGTGTTCATTGTAACATCCGTAATGGGTGTTACCTGCACCGCACTGCTTGTGGGAGCAACATAATCATCTGCTGTTTTAAAGCTTGTTGAGCCGTTGTCCGCAACCACAAGGAAGGGCAGCATTTCAATTGTACCGTACTTTCCGCCAACGCCCGCAAAGCGTGCTTCAAGGCCGGTCATATAGTCAATTTCGGTGAGCACCGCGGCAACTGAGGCACCGCTGGCATCATCCTTAAAGCTTGAAAGCGGAATTTTAACATAGCCCTCAAAGGCCTTGTCAAACTTAAGGGCGCCCGCACCCGAATTTACGGTTTTCGCGTCACTCCATTTGCCTCCGAGCGGCATTACCTGATACGCGGCCTTTGCCTTAAGCACAAGGTTAGGCACGTTGCTTGAAGCATAATCGTCACGCATTTTCACCGTTAGGGTGATAGTGTTGGCGGTAGGCAACTTAACATAAAGCAAAAGGTGTGTTGCCTTTTCGGTGGGCTGATCGAACCCGCCGAAAACAAGTCTGCCGCCGGCCGTTGAAACGGCGCTTTCGCTTGCTACAACCGGTGTATCGGCCGAAACCGAGGCAACCTCACTTTCGGCAAACAGGCGGTTGCTGAGCTTTTTCTCGGCCTTGAGACCGCCGACAGTGCTGACGCTCATAGGCAGCAACGGGTAAAGCTCATTTGCATTTGAGCCCGCAATAGCCGAGGCGGCTATCGCCACACTGCTGATAAGCACTGCAAGGGCCGCCGCAACCGATGCTCCGCGGCGCATAAGTGCACGTAGCATAGTTTTTTCCTCCGTTTTTTAAAGATTTTGCATTGAACAATTTTTCGGGATTTCGGGGTGTTTGCCTCCCGTAGCTTTCAGGGGCGCGTAGCCCCGGCGGAAACTTCTGCCGAACGGCAGAAGCCCCGACCGAGGCGGTAGCACTTCTCTGCCCTTAAGCCTTTAGAGGTTCACCCCAAAATCAAATCCGAATTATTACTGAATCCAATTTTTAAGCTGCTTTTCGTATCTGGGGGAAAGCATTTGAACAACTGCCGACCACTGTGATTTACCGCCGATGAAGTCCCACTTATAGGTGGAAAGCTCAGCCTGATCGTTGGTGTTGGTTGTCATATTGCGGATAAGAGATCTGTAGGTTGTGTAAACCTTCTTCGGGTTGGTTGCAAGGTATTTTTCAATAAAGGCAGCATCCTCATCGCTTACGCTGGCTGAGCCGGCCTTAGCCTTAAGATTGTAGCGCTCCTTAGCGGAGGTCTTAACGGTTGAGGGAACCTCAACGCAGGGATTCTCGCCCAAGCGGAACCACTTAAGGTATTCAACCCAAAGCTTTGAAAGCTCGGTGTTCTTTGCGCCCTTTATAAGTCCCCAGCCGGGGTCAAGAGACATTTCAACACAGTCGCCGGTTTCATCATCAAGCTTCGGCAGCGGTGCAAAGCCAAGAGCATCCTTCTCGCGCAAATCCGCAAAGCGGGTTTCAAGCAACAGGGTTGAAGCCGAAATTAACATTGCGCATTTTTCCTGCTCGAACACGGGGCAGGCATCCAGTGTGGTTAATGAGCCGGTGCCGCCGTAGGGGCTTATTTTGTAAAGGGTATTCATAACCTTGGCGATTTTCGCGCTCTTTAAGTTGTTTACGTATTCGGTGCCGTGCTTAACCTCGATAATCTGCTCACCTGTGAATGAGAAAATTTCAATATTCTGAACGGTGAAGCCGTACTGAGTAACCTCGTTCTTATTGTTCTTTTCAATAAACTGATCGGAAAGCTCAACAAGCTTATCAAGTGTCCACTCGCCCTTTTCCCACAGTGCGCGGGGGTTTTGATCCTCAAGGCCGTAGTTCTTGAACATATTCTTGTTGTAATAGGTCCAGCAGGAAACGAAGCTGCTTATCATAGGATAATAAACTTTATCCTTCCACTTGTACTCATCAATCAAATCCTTGGTATCCGCCCAAAGAGGAGTGCTGAAATCGATAATACCGTCCCACGGAACAATAAGTCCGCCGGTGATGGGGGTGGGATAGAACTTATCGTAGGAAAGGTCAACAACATCGGGTGCGTTGCCGGCCGCTACCATTTTTGCAAGATCCTCCCAATAGCTTTCGTGGGTGGAAATTGTTTCCTCCATTGTTACGCCGAATTCCTTTTTAAAGTAATCGGCAGCCTCACCGTCGGTGTTGTTTTCGGCCATTGATGACCAGCCGTAAACCTTTAACACCTTGGAATTATTTGAAAGGTCCGCAGTGGGCATTTCAATTGAGGATAAATCGCTTTTATCTGTATTTGTGCCTGCATCGGAGTTGACGTTTGAAACCGAACCCCCCTGATTGTCGCTTGAGTTGTCCTTATTACCGCAGCCGGCGGCGGATATTACCAGCAGCAGTGCAAAGGCCAGCGCAAGAAATCTGCGTGTGTTTGCTTTTTTCATAATTATTTGCCTCCTAAAAAAATTTTTTATCCAACTATGCTGGTGCTCATAAGTGATTCTGTGAACCGCTTTTGAAGCACTGCATAAATTATGACCGGTGGAATTATAAACAAGAAGCAGAAGGTTACAGTGTAAACATGAACCTCTATATCGCCGTAGGAAAGACCGTCGGGCGTTCGCATTGTTCTGATAACCGAATCAAGGCTTTTAAGCAGAACCGCCAACGGCTTTGATTTGTTAAAGAACAGCGAAATGTTAATATAATCGTTCCAATACCACACAAGGCTCAGAATGAATGAAACCATAAGCATAGGGCCGGAATTGGGTATCATTATTCTTGAAAATGCCTTTATCGGGCCGCAGCCGTCAAGGTAGGCGGCATCCTCAAGCTCAAGCGGCATTCCCTTATAGGACTGACGGAAAAGGTAGATAAACAGTCCCGCCTTTAACCCCTGGGCAAACAGCGCCGAAATCGATGTGGGGAAAATTGTGTTTATCATGGGAATACCCGTGGCATGGGTAAAGCTTGAATACTGAATGTAAAGCGGCATTGAAATTATTTGCGGCGGCACCACAAAGGTGAGCAGTGCCAGGAAGAAAAGCAGTGTTCTGCCCTTGAACTTAAAGCGCGCAAAGCCGTAGCCGGTAACCGCGCAGGAAAACATTTGCAAAATCGAGCAAAGGAGCGAAAGCCCCAGTGTTTTGAAAAAGGCGGAGGTAAAGCCGCTTTGCTCAAACACAAAACGAATGTTATCAAGCGTTAAATTCTTGGGCAGCCAAATAACCGTTGGGTCCATAAGATCTTTCGGCTCACGAATGCTCACGCTGAGCGAATAAAGCACAGGGTAAAGAATTATGTAAGCAAAGCCTATGAGCAATGCCGCACGGACGATTGACCAGATTATGCCGACCGCCTTTTTTGCCGCCTTTTTTCGGTTAAGCTCGGCACCGACGAGCCTGTTTTTAATATTAGTCACATCAATGCCTCCTTTAATCCGCAGTGTAATGAATGTGGCGGTTACCTATAAGGTAAATCAGCAAAACCATTGCCATAATAACCACAAAATTAAGAATTGCCATGGCCGCCGATTGATCGAACAGCAGGCCGTTTGAGTAGCTGTCGATAAGGCGGAACATATTGTTCGAGTAGCTTATCATATTATCCACAACCGTGTAGAAAACATTTACTATAAGCATTGGGGCGAGCATCGGCATTGTTACCTTCCAAAAGGTAACCCATGCGTTTGAGCCTTCAACCTCGGCCACCTCGTACATTGAGCGTGGAATGGATTGCAGCCCCGCAAGAAAGATGAGAATTTGTATTCCCGAATTCCAGGAAAGCTGAAAAATGGAATCTACCGTGTTTTGCACATAATCTATTGCCGTGGGGCTCAGCCCCGCCGAGAGCAGCATATCGCTTATGGATTTGGATTGGAACATTGCCGAAGCGGTATCGCTGCTTGAAGCTAAGTTAAGCAGGCTGTTGCCGTTCATAATTTCAATTGCGATTCCGCCCGAAATTATAACCGGCAGGAAGAAAAGCGCACGGGCAAGCACCCTGCCGTGAAAGTTTTGATTGAGTATCACGGCGATAAAGAGCGAAAACACGATTATCAGCGGTGTTTTCATTAAAACCGAGGTGATTGTTCCCGTAAAGGCGGGCAAAAAGTCGGTGTTTTCGGTGAAAAGGTTTATGTAATTCTTAAAGCCTACCCACTGCATTCCCACATAGCCCTGCTCGATTGTCACCTTTGAAAGACTGTATCTTACAGACTGTATAAACGGGGAGAGGAACAAAACCAAAAAGCCGACAAACCAAATTGAAATGAACAGGTAGCCGTAATAGGACTTTTTACGCTCATATGAAAGCTTTTTCATTTTGCCACCTCCCTTACAACCGTAAATTCTCCGCCCGCAAGCGTTTGACCGTCCTCTAAGGTCACGGCATCCTTGCCGAAATTGGCATAAACCGCGTTTCCGTTTGAATAAAGGGTAACGCTGAGGCTGTTTTCAAGCCATTTGTGCTTAACAATGCGGCTTTCGGCAGTTTTTTCGGAAAGCTCGCCGAAGCGCGTAAGCAGCTTAGTTATCTGCTCCGAATTCTGCTGCCAGCTTGCGCCGAACATACCGTTTAAATCGGTATCCTTAAGTGTTTCGGCATTTTCGTAGATAAGCGCATAGCTTACTCCCGCACCCGAAACGGCTGTGTAAAGCTCAATATCATCGCCCACATTCGAGCTGTTCACGGCAGGTGCCGCATACTCCGCAAGGCCGGAAATCGCCATTGCGTAAAACGGCACGCTTTCATCGAGTATTTCGTGACCGCTGTGACAAATGGGAGCCGAATAAACAATATCGGCATAGGGCAGTGCGTAAGCATTTGCGGAATCAAGCATAAGCGAGCTTACACTGCCCGAGGCTTTTTTGAGCACCTCGGTCATAACCTCGGCACAGTCGGTTCGGCGGTAGCCGTTACCCTTAAAGTCGCAATAAAGTGCGGAGGAAACATCCCCCAATGCGAGCTTTTTAAGGCCCTTGCCCGAAACCGATTTAAACAGCTTATCTGTGAATGCACCCATACGTGAAAGTGCATTTCTGTAATACACGGTGTCGGTATCGTTTAAAGTGCTCACGGAATAGCCGTACCATGAGAAAGGCAAGCCCGTTACCGAATACGCGGCCTTTAAAATGTGGCCGAAGTAGTTGCCGTCCGAATAGGTGTGAACATCAAGCAAGGCGGGGTAAAGCCGCACAGCGTCATCTGCCGAGAGCCTTGCGAGCGCCTTTTCGGATATAACCGATTTCGCCGCCGCAGCAGAGCTTACCTTTTTACCGAAAAGCTCCTTAGAGCTCCAATTGCGGTAGCGCACGGTCAGATTTTCAAGTCCTGCGTTCTTTAAGGCCCCGGTTATTTCTTCAAGCTGTTCACCGGTTGTAAGGGCAATCGCCTTTTCGTGGGGCACACCCAAAACCGAAACGGTCTTTTTTACACCGCCGTAGGCATCAAGGTAAACACCGGAATTATATTTGCCCTCGGCCATACCGAATTTGCTTATAAGATAGCTACGGTAGCTTTCGGCCATTCCGCTGTAATCGGCCTTGTCGCCCGAGAGGAAATAATAGCTTGTTGTGATTTTTCCTATTGAGCGTGTAAGCTTATCGTAAACCTCGGTTTCGTATTGACCGAGTTCATGCGTTACCGAATTAACCAGCTTATAGGATGCGTAAGCGTTTGCACGCGTGGCTATCTGCCCGCAGGCCGCGGCATTTAAATATCCGTCCGCAGCACCGCCCTCGGCAATTGCCATAATTGCGGCCCCGTTTCGCACAACGCCCCACACAGGCAGGCGCACGGCCTCGTCATCAATACGCAAATACGCATCCGAGGTTATATCGGTAGGCTCCGAGCCGTAAATTCGTCTGCTGTAAACCGCGGTGGATTTAACATTGTCGTTAAAGCGAACAAGCGCACCCGAGCCGTCTGCCAAAAACAGATATCCGTCATCCGCGGCGGTGCCGCAAAGGAAGTAGGGCAAAAGGCTTATATCCGTAACCTTAACGTTTTTGCGGCCAACGGTGATTTTATCGGTATCAAGCTCGGTCACAAGTGCGCCGCCCTCAAGCCGCACTTCAAGTGTGATGTAAGCCTCTATCTCGGAAAAATAATATATAAATCTCACACCGCCGGTTACGGTTTCTATTTTATAGTCACCGCTTCTGACAGAGCCGGTGTAGGAATTTATGTTGCCGCTTTTATCGGCCTCAACATCGGTGTAATTAATCACAAGCGAGGCCGACATACGCATTTGAATAAGCTTTGAGGCGGTTTCATTTGTGAAATCCTCGGGGCTGCTGCACCACACACTTCCGTCGGCGGTGTTTTCCACCTTAAAGTGGGTGGTGGCGGGGCAGAAATACAGCTTAAGGCTACCGCTTTCCGCACAGAAAACATAATCGGTATTATCGGTTTCGGTGTATGCCGTGCCCACAAGGGCAGCTTCATCACCCTTGTCTTCGGTGCCCTTTTCGGTTTTTCCGCAGCCAGCGGCGGGAAGCAGGAAAAGCACAGCCAAAATTGCCATTATTCTTTTTTTCATTGCTTTCCGCCTCCTTTAGGAATTAGCCCGGAATATTGCTTCGTTAAATACGGTTTGCGCCGTTTGCAGAACATTTTGAACAAGACTGTACATTAAGAACGCCAAAACCGCTATAAGAAGCATACCGATTACCGTTACAATAAATATGATTATCGATTTGCCTATTTCGTACTCATGGAACACAGAGAAGGCCGCCATAAGCAGTGCAAAGCTCCACAGCACGCCCACCGCCAAAATCACGGTGAGGAAAACGCCCTCGTTTGAGGCAAGAAAATGGCTGAGCAGCACACGCACAAAGCCCGCCAATATGTAGGGCGTTACGGAAATCGACGTAAAGCGCCAAATTTGAACAAAGCTTGCCTTGCCGTCAAGCAGTACACTGAATGCCCAGTTTGAAATAACGAAAAGCAAAATCAGGGCTATTCTGAGTGCCGCAATGCTTATGATGTTTGTTTTACCCTCCTCGGGCACCACAAACGACTTGCCGTAATACTGCTGCTCGGCAACGCCCAAAAGGGTGAGCATTGCAATGACAATAAAGGCGTACCACACAGAGCCCTTCTTTTTTGTGCGCATTTCGTCAAAGCCGTTGAACGGGTGGAAAACCGAATAGAACATCAATCTCATTCCCGAATATTCCCTCATCGGCTTTTTAATGCGCGGGCCCTTTTTGGCTCGGTAAAGCTTTAAGGCCACCGCTGCCGCAACCAAAACCGCTATAACCGCCGCAATAATAAGGTAGCCGCTGCGCATAGCTTCAACGCGGTATTCACGCCAGGCATTGCCGTAGCCCTCTGAATATTTGCCGAGCTCGTAATATTCCATCGCCCGCTTGTATTCGCCCTCGTTAAAGAGTGCATTGCCTATGCCTATGTAGGCAAGCTGAAATTCCGGGTTTTCCTTAATAACCTTAAGCCAAGGCTCAAGAGAGGCGGTGTAATCGCCGCTGTTGTAAAGCATTAAAGCCCTGTGTATGTTCTCACCGGTTGAGGTGAGCGAAAAAAAGGTTATGTTGCCCTTTTGCGAATCGAGCACGGCAATGCGGCCGTTAACCGTTTCAATGGCACAGGGAGCCTGAAAGGTTCCCGCATAATCGCCTATTCCGCCGAAGGCCGTGACCAGACGCATATTTTCATCAAACTGACAAATTCTGCCCTTGCGGTTATCTATTACATTTATAAATCCGTCCTCGCTGTAAACAATATCCACGAAATTGTAATACCGCGAATCGGCTTCAAATGCCTGATCTGCCTTGGATGAGGAAGAATCATCCAAAATATCCGAGCCCTTGGGGTTTAAGCAACGAATACTGTCCGGTGTTGATTTATACCCCTTTGTGGCGGCCGTGCCGAGTGTGAGTGTATAAAGGAAGTTATCGGCACTCATATCCATATTGTTTATCTCGTTCGGAACGTAGTTTGCCATAGCTTCGCGCTGTTCCTTGGTCATAAGCTTTTTCCAAAAATAGCTTTGAAGCACCTGCGAGGTGGTTTGAACACGCTCACTGCCGAAAAAGCCGTTAAAAGCATATTCGGAATCGAAAATAACAAGTCCCTCGTACACGCCTGTACACTGAACATATATATTCCCTACACTGTCCCCCGTGATTTTTCTCGGCAAAAATTCAACCGTATCACTGAAGTATTCCGAATCCGGCTTTGTTATCTTTTTAAACACGGTGCCGTTTTCATCGGTACACCAAACACACTGATTACCCGTGTCCGCAACATATATAACACCGTCGGTAACGTAAATTCCCTCTGCCTTTTTCAGCTCAGCAGTGTTTTCGCCCTCGGTTATGAATATTTCCTCAGCCT
The DNA here is from genome assembly GCA_964555975.1 of uncultured Ruminococcus sp. Taxonomy (GTDB): domain Bacteria; phylum Bacillota; class Clostridia; order Oscillospirales; family Acutalibacteraceae; genus UBA737. The sequence continues at coordinate 20,956 of CAZKUO010000016.1, forward strand.
TTTCGCTTTCGGTATCATAACGCACCACGCGACTGTTGCCGGCATCCAATATATAAAGCATATTGCCTTGTGTGTAAATATCGGCAGGGGCGGCAAAATCACCCACACCGAGGGTTGCCCCGCCCACAACCCCGTCGGGCTGGTAAACATCGGGGGCTTGAACCGCTGTGCCGGAGCTGTTGTAGCTGTAGGAGGTATAGGGCGCCGCCACGGCCGAGGCTGTCGGTGCAAGGGCGACAACCGCCATAACCGGAAGCAAAAACGCGGTAATAAGCTTACTTGCTTTCTTTTTCATCGGCTTCACCCCTTATCCCTTAATTCCCGAATAGGCCATGGTTTCAACAATCTTACTTTCCATTGTAATGAACAAAATGCAGGGCGGCAGCATCATAATCACCGATGCGGCCGAGGCTGCACCCACGCGCGCAATACCCGAGGCCGCCACGTCATTCAAAATGGTGGGCAAAAGCTTCCATTCTTCTTCGTAAATATAGCTTCCGCCGGTTGAATTCCAAAGGCTTTGGAACGAAAAAATTATAAGCGTAAGCGCCGCAGGCTTTACAAGCGGCATACATATTTTATAAAAGGTTCTGAAAACACCCGCGCCGTCAATGGTTGCGGCTTCAAGCATTGTATCCGGTATTTGGGTCATAAAGTTTTTCATAAGGAAAAGTCCCAACGGGGTTGCCGCCGCCGGAATAATAACCGCCCAAAGCGTGTTTATTAAGTGCAGCTTCGACATTATTATGTACTGCGGCAGTGCCGTTACCGGACCGCTGAACAAAAGTGCGGTTACAACCAGCTTGAACATCCAATTATGCCCGGGAAATTTGTACTTTGCCAGCACAAACGCCGCCATTGAGCTTAAAACCAGATTTCCGCCCGTGCCAACCACCGTAACGATAACACTGTTTACAATGTAGCGGTCGAACGGAATCCAAAGACTGTCCGTAAGCTGTGAAAGGGTACGGTAGTTTTCGGTGGTGGGGTTGCGCACAAAAAACTTCGGCGGGTAAACGAATATTTCCTCCGTCGGCTTAAAGGACTGCACAACCGAATAAACAAACGGTAAGAGCATAAACGCACCGAACAGGAGCAGGATTATGAAAACCACAACATTGCCGCCCGTAGAGCGGGCAACACCGGTTTTTGATTTTTTAAGCTTCACTTGCAACCCCTCCTATACAGCGGAAAATTTGGTGATAAGCTTTTGTATGCCGTTGTTTACCGCAATCATAACCAAAAACAGAACCACGGTTATGCAGCAGGCATAGCCCATTTCAAAACGCACCATTCCGTAATCGTAGGCGTGGGTAACAACCGTCAGAGCGGCGTTATCGGTTGAGGGGAAGCCCGCAAGGGTCATACACACACTGCTTACCGAAAAGGCCGCGCTTATTTGCATAACCGCGCTGAACAAAAGTTGCGGCCCCATTGAGGGGAGGGTTATGTAAATAAGCTCCTGCATACGGTTGCGCACACCGTCAACCGCCGCCGCCTCGTAAAGGCTGTAGTCCACGTTTTGAAGACCTGCTATAAAGGCCAGGAACGAGGTGCCGAGGCTCATCCAAATTTGAACGATTATTATTACCGTAAGCACTGTGCCTGTGTCCGTAAGCCACTGTATCGGTTCATTTATAAACCCGAACTGCATAAGCAGTGAGTTTAACAAACCGTACATATCGCCCGAGAAAATGTAGGCCCAGATAACATAAAGCATTCCCGACATTGAAGGCGCGTAAAATATAAAGGTCATAATCGCGCGCAGTGTTTTGGGCAGCTCATTTATCATCCATGCGAAAAACAGACAGGCAAAATAGCTTACAGGGCCCGTTATAACGGCGAAAATCAGCGTATTTCTTACGGCCGTCAGGAAAACATCGTCATCAAAGAACAAGTCCACATAGTTCTTAAGTCCGATGAAATCCGGCATTTGCAGCATATTGAAATCCGTAAAGCTGAAGAAAACGGCAATTGCAATCGGCGCAATTACAAATACGGTAAATATAATGTAAAACGGTAAAAGCATAAGGTAGCAGGTCTTGTACTGCCCCATACGCTTAATCAGGCTTTTTTTTGCAGCCATTACAAACCATCTCCTCAGTTATTGTCCTGCTTGCGTGCAAGCTCCTTGTTGATGCGCTTATTATATGTATAAATTGTATCCGTCGGGTTGGCTTTATTGTAAACCACACGTCGGAAAGCGTTGGTAAGCTCACGTGTTACGCTGTAATTACCCGAAATTTCGTTCAGCGGCTTAATCCATTCGCGTTGCGCGTTCAGCACCTCGCGCTCTTCCCTGCCCCAGGCCAAATTTCCGAAAGCCGTAAGGTTAGCGGGGGTGTAGCGTGAAATAGAGCCCAGGGCCGCTTCAAGCTGTCTGCCGTATTCGGTTTGGGTTTTGTCCGAGGTGAACCACTTTAAAAATTCCCAGGCCTTTTCCTGCTTATCGGAAAGAGAGAACATAACGGCACAGCTCACCGATTGCGCAAGTCCCGGGCTTGTATCGGCGCCCGTTGCCGCGCTGATTGAAAGTGTGCGGTTTATAGTTCCGTCCTCCTGCTTAATGCCGGGTATGGGAACCATCTTCCAACGACCCGAAAGCTCAGGCGAGGCTGCATCTATCTTCAAATACTGCGTGTAATCGGTTATTGCAAGCGGCATTTCACCCGAGGTGAAGCGATTGTAGAAATCGTAGGTCAGCGGGAAGCCGTAGCGTGAGAAAAGCCCTGTCCACATTTCAAAGGCGGATATTGCCGCATCACTTCCGAATTCGGTAGCGGTTAAGGCCTCGTTATAGAAGGAGCCTCCGTTCTGAAGCAAAAGCGTTGCAAACATTCCTATGTTTGAGGGTATGCCCACCTCTAAGTTGCTGCGCTGCAAAATAGTCGAAGCGCGGTAAAATTCCTCCCATGTTTCGGGAATTTCAAGCTCAAGCTCATCAAATATATCGGTTCTTACAAACATCATATTAAAGGTTTCGCTTAAGGGCAGTGCGTAGCAGCCGTCCTTATAAGTAAAGGGTACTGCCGATTTTTCCGAAAAGCGTGTCATAACCTCGCTGTAGCCCGAAAGCTTTGCTAAATCCACAACAGAATCACGTATTGCAAGGTTTACAGCCATATCGCTTGAAAGGAAAAGTGAAACATCCGGCGCGGTTCCCGAAAGCACCGCGGTTCTTATATCCACCGTAACCAGTGAAACATTAACCTGTGTTCCGGTTTCGGTGGTAAAGGAATTATCCACAAGCCTTTTTATAATGTTCATCTGCTCACGGCCGGTGGTAAGCCACACATCTATTGAATTTTCTTCATCGTAAATCTCGCCCACAACACCGTAATCCTCTGTAAAGGAGGCGGCAATGCGCTTGAATTTGTAAAGCAGACCGCCGAAGAAGCCTACCTCCTCGCGCGCTTTTTTAACATCGGGCGAATAAATCGCTATGTAATCCAAATCAAGCGGCTGAGCCTTTGCATCCTGATTCCAGGAGGAAAGCGACTGAATATCACTCTTAAAGGATGAGGAAATACGTGCAAGCAAATCCGGCTCCTTTTGCACGGTTTTAAGGCGGTTTATGAGAGTATGGAAAGAAGAAAGCGAGCTGCCCGATTTTCCGCCGTTGGTTTCGCTTACAAGCTTCAACAGCTCCTCAAGCTCGGTAATAAGTCCCTCAAGGGTTTCATCAAAATTCGGTATAACCTTATCAAGCTGATAATCGCGGTATTCATCGGGGTCGGTGCCCGCAACCATTATTACACTGCGGTAAAGCGAGTTAAGGTCGTAAATCAAATCGTCGGCGCGCACGGTTATATCCGAAAAAGCGCCGGGTGTTACCTCAAGCTTTATTCTGTAGGTCTTGCCCGCCTCGAAATAAAAGCCGTAGGCATTTTTATCTCCCAAGGTTTTAACATACCAATTGCCGGAATACGGAAAAGCTATTTCGTTGCACTCGGCAAAGAGAAGCTCATCATCTATAAGCAGTTTGCGGTTCACCGAAAAGCCGCTCTTGTCGTTTTGGCGCACACGCATTTGTATATTGTAAATTCCGCTTTCCTCGGGGGTGAATTCCCACATAAGCCACTGCCCGCTGCCGGAATATTTATCACCCGAAATCATATTGTAAAGGAGCACTGTCGGGTCATTCGGCTCGGTTGAAGCATCGCTCTTGTCGTAATCGGGCGAAAGCGTCGAATCTGAGGCTTCAAGATAATCCTCGGCCTCCAATATGTATATCTTTCCCTCGGTATTATTCGCTCCGCTGTTTTCTGTGGCGTAATCGGCGTAGGTCGCAGCCTCCGTCTTTCCGAGAAGCCTTATTCCGCACAGGGCAAAATTACCCGTGTGTGCAGTTATTTTCAAGCGGTTTTCACCCTCGTTAAATGCAAAAACCAGCGCATCGTTGCGCCTGCCTGTCGGGTCCTGCAGCAGAGAAACGGTTTCTTCGCCTATCGCCTCCGCCGAAGAAAGTATTTCGTTTCCGCGGCTGTCCTTTTTACGCTCGTTTTGCTTCCAGCGGTGATAAAGCGAAAGCTCACGGCTTTCATCAAACGGGTATTCACCGTTAATCTCCACCCCAACCGATGAGCTTATGTAGCTGCTGTCGGTCTGCGGAATGTAAGTGAGCTCAAGATAGCCGGCGGCGGCATTTTCAAGCGAAAAGGCAATTTCCGCAAATGCCTCGTCTGCCGAAAAGCGCAGCCCGCCGTCGGCGGTAAGCTCTGCCCCGTCGGAAAGCACCGTGTTCTCCGCCGTGAAGCCTATTTCCTTTTCAAGGCCCGTATCCACAGCACCCAATTGCTCGAAATAGGCGGCATAGGATTCCTTTGAGCTGTCGGAATAGGCCGAAGCGGGAACCGCCGCGGCCATTACCGTAAGTATTGCGATTAAGAATATCGAAGCTGTTTTTCTCATTTGTTACACCCTTCGTTATTTTGCTTAAGCCGGCGAAAATCAATCCAAGCCCGCTTAGATTGTCTGAACTGCCTTTGAAAAGTCCCTGTCGTTGTTAAGTATGTGGTAATCCCTTATGCTCACAACCGGTTCGCGGCATTCTTCCTCCTCAAAAACCGTTATTGTGTTTTTCTCCCTCAACAGTGGCCACGGCAAATAAAGCGAAAGCTGAGGCCCTATATTCCAAAAACGTCCCAAATTAAAGCCGTTTACAACAACAAAGCCCTTTGTAAAGCCGTCAAAATGAATAAAGCAATCCTTTTTCTCGGCAGCCTCAAATTCACCCGTAAAGAATGCCGGCAAGCGTGTTCCGCCGTTGTACTCCAAGCGGTCAAGGTCTGTCATCGGCAAAGTGTAAATTTCCCAATCGGTGAGTATTTGCTTAACTCCCACCGTATCGAAAACGCAAACATAGCCGCATATGCCCTTGCGCTCACCGTAAAGCATTTCGGGGCCGAAATTCACACGTCCCCTGTTTTCAACCAAAATTTCAAGTATACCGCCCTCATTCAGCCAGTCGGCATTTTCAAGATACTGCTTTTCGTCATTTCGGTCCACAACGCCGCGTTCAATACCGTTGAAATAAACGTGTGCCCTGTCAAAAATATTCTTAAAACCCATAAGTGTAAGATTTTGGTCGGGCTCTACCTTGCAGCGGTAAAGAATGTAGCCGTAGGCCTGCGAGTAATGCTCCATATTTCTTGCAAACTCATCTGTAAAGCGGGTGCCTATCTTATCAAGACTGTCAAACAGTGAAACTGATTTTTCAAGCCGAACTTCACCGAGGGCCTGTGTTTGCACCCTTTCGGGGAGAGCAAGCTCACGCCCCAGATGCTTTGCCATAACACGCTGTATAGCCTCATATTTCGGTGTTATATCGCCGTATTCATTGAGCACCGCGTTTGAATCATAGCTTGTGCAATCTGCGTGGTAGGTGGCCTTCATTCGGTTTTCCCTGTTGTGGGTAAAGGCATTGGCCCCGTTCATAAAGCCGAAATTGGTACCGCCGCCGAACATATAAAGGTTAAAGTTTATACCTGCCTCAACCTGCTCGGCAACCTCCTTTGCAACCGATTCCGGCGAATACCTCGGCGGGGGATTGCCCCAGCGCAGTGTTCCGCCTACCCAATGCTCGGCGTGTATCAACGGCATATCGGGGTAATGCTTTCGCACATATTCGGTGTGCTCCGGCAGTATTCCGTCACCGAAGCCGAAGTTAATCCCCGGAATAGCGCCCTCGGTTGCACCTCCTACCAAAGAAATCGGTGTGTGACCGTCGGAAGTGAGCAGCGGCACATCCACGCCGAGCTCACCTAGCATCTCTGCACAACGGCGCATATATTTTTTTGAATTTGCAAAGGAGCCGTACTCGTTTTCCACGGCTACCATAATCACATTGCCGCCGCGGGTTTGCAGGTGAGGCAAAACACGTGACATAAGCTCCTTCATATATTTTTCAACACGGCTTAAATATTTCGGATCACAGCTGCGAAGCTGTATGGAATCATCCTCCAAAAGCCAGGCGGGCAGACCGCCCAAATCCCATTCACTGCATATGTACGGGCCCGGACGAACAATCACATAAAGCCCGAGCTCTGCCGCAAGCTCTATGTAACGCTCAATATCAAGCCTGCCGTCAAAGCAAAACTCACCCTCGCGCGGCTCATGCAAATTCCAGCAGCAATAGGTTTCAACCGTGTTAAAGCCCACCGCGCGGAGCTTGCAAAGCTTGTCGCGCCACTGCTCGGGAAAGCTCCTGAAATAGTGGATTGCACCACTTGTGACAAGTGTTTCCTTCCCGTCAATATAAATTTTTCCTTTTTCCGCCTTTACCAAAGTAACTCCTCCAAATTTCCGCTCCGAAAGCCGCAGCTTTTACGGCATTGACTTTAAAAACTTTTTTTGTTATGATATTCGTAAAATAAAGATTATACGAACGGGAATGATTTATATGTATGTTTCCTCAAACTTCGATACCGAATGGAAGCTTTCGCACGTAGCGACCTCCGACCTTGAAGTGACGACAGCAGGCTACGCCGTTATAGATGAAAACGACAGCTACATTTACCGCCCCGACGGATTGGCCGATTACCAACTGCTTTATATAGAAAAAGGAAGCGGAATTTTTAAGATTGACGGTACCGAAACGGTAATTCCCGAAAAGACCGCATTGATATTTCACCCGTTTGAGCCGCAAATCTATTCCTTTTCAAAGGATATTCGCCCGAAGTATTTATGGATTCACATAGGCGGCCCGCTTGTGGAAGCCCTGCTTAAAAGCTTTGACATATGGGACGAAAGAATTTTCAACATAAGGGATGACAGCAAGCTGATAAAAGCAATTCTGCATTGCATTACCGAAATGACCGAAAGAAAACGCGGCTACGCGCCGATGGCGATTTCTTATACTATCCAGGCCTTTTCAAGCGTTGCCAGAAACAAAACCGTGCTGCCTCATTATGAAAAGCAAACCGCCGTTGAGCAGGCAATAGTTAAAATTCGCCGCGAATATTCCGAGGATACCCCGAATTCCGAATATGCCGAGGCCGCCAATATGAGCCTTGCACACTTCCTGCGGCTGTTTAAGGAAAAAACCGGAACCACCCCACACAATTACAAGCTCAGGCTCAGAATTGCAATGGCACAGGATATGCTCATAAACACCGATTACAAAATAAACGATATTGCCCAATCGGTAGGCTTTAACGACCCGCTTTACTTCTGTAAGTATTTCGGAAAAACCGTGGGGAGCACACCGCGCGATTTTCGTAAAAACAACCGCAATAAGTAATTTTAAACAAATCAAACCCACATTCTGTGTACTTATTATATCAAGAATGCAGAAATAATGCAATGGAATATACGCTCTAAAATTATGGATAAAAATATCATTTTTTCCATAAAACCCAATTTTTGCCCCGTTTTAATGGATAAAAAACTATTTTTAACCCGAATTTGCGATTTTTGTGTGAACAGCACCCTTTTAAAGAAAGTGATACTTTATCAATACTCACTGCTTCGTATAATCTTTATTATGGGAACGAAAAGCAAAAGCGATAAAAAGTATTTTATTTCGGGAATTTTTGCGGCACACGGCAAAAAAGAAAAAATAATGCTTGCAATTTTAAGCAAAGTGTGTTATCATCAGTACGTTATGAACAAGAAAGGGGTGACAAAGATGAAGGAAGGTATTCATCCGCAATATGAAAAGGTTACTGTAAAGTGCGCTTGCGGCGCGGAGTTCGAGACACGCTCAACAAAAAAGGATATCCGTTTGGATATCTGCTCAAAATGTCATCCGTTTTTCACCGGTAAGCAAAAGCTGGTAGACACCGGCGGTCGTGTTGACAGATTTAAAAAGCGTTTCAATATGGAATAAAGCCTTTTACTCCGCAGTCACTCAAGGTGATTGCGGATTTTTTCTTGTATCAAGAAAACCTGACGCTTGGCAAACGGTTCCGAAAAGGCTTACAGCCGTAGAGTAATTCCGCCGCAGCGGTAGGTTACACTTGACAGGACGCCTATCCCTACGAATGTATTTTTCACGCTTCCACAGACAAATAAAGGCCCCCAAGCCTTTAGGGCCGATGTCCCCGCGGTGCGGGGAAAATGTCGCGAAGCGACAAAAGGGGACGGCTCTGTCAGAGTGTCGAGCAAAGTGAAACTGAGGGATATTTAATTTTGCAGAAATCAAATAAGGCTCCCCTTGTCAGGGGAGCTGTCGAGCAAAGCGAGACTGAGGGGTAGTTTTGTTAAGAAACTTAAATTATCTCT
>CAZKUO010000017.1:0-27599 GCA_964555975.1 uncultured Ruminococcus sp.
TGCTGAATTTCCTCGGCACGGTCGATTTGCTCGTTTAATTTCCATTTGCCGATATTTACACCGTCTTTCATAAACATCGAGCCGCATTGATGAAAATAAAACTCTATATTTCTTTCTTTAGCTTCTAAATAAAGGTCGCGAACCCATTCCCACATAATGGGTCTTACTTCGTTTTTAGGGGACATTTCACCGCCGACATTGACACACTTAATTAAACCCGTATCCAGATATTTTCCGAGAGATATGGGGGCAATCAGCGGTGAACAAAAAACCTCGCGGTGCTTTAGAGGAGCCTCAAGAAAATAGGGCAATCTTCTGTCTGCCATTTCTTGATTTTCTATTGATATGCTCAAATGAAAATGCTCCCAGCCATCCCCCCAATCGGCGGGAACGCACTGTTTAATCCGTTCGGGGCGTTTAGTGGTTGTTACAAAAACGCAATCGGTTCTGCGGCGTATGAAATCCCAACAGCCCTCACGCCACTCGTCGGCTTCTTCTATGAAAAAATCCGAAGAAAAGCAAAGCTTAACCAAGGAATTAGGCGGACAATCCTTATCCTTCAGCTCGTAGGTGGTTTTCCCCTTTGTGATTATTGCGGTATCTCTGCCGTATCTCTTGTCCATTTTATATACAAAACAATTCTTGCAACCCGGGCTGACCCTCTTACATCCATGCCACGGATTCCAAGCTATTGCCTTTTCAATTTCATTATTCTGCACAATGTCACCCCGTTAAATTATTTCTTTATTAATTATTATAAAACTTTGCAAAAAGTTGTCAAGAAAAAATAATGCGTGACCGTACTGTTTCGTTAAAGCCACCTACAGAGCGAAAGTAAATGACAAAAATCAGACATTTAAAAAGCTTTGTTTAAAAAAATATCAATATATTGTGTAACTTGCCTATTGCAATTTCAATAATTTGTGGTATAATATCCCTTGCGTCAACAAGATATAGTGTTTTTTTACGTCAATTAAGCAGGAGGATGTATAATGAAAATCATAAAGAGAAGCGGAGCAGAGGTTGATTTTGACCCGAAGAAAATTGTAATTGCGGTTACCAAGGCAAATGAAAGCGTGGTTCCCAGCGAGCGTATGTCGGAAATTCAGATTAAGCGCATAGCCGAGGATGTGGAAAGCGCCGCCGCTAATGTTAACCGTTCACTCAGCGTTGAGGAAATTCAGGATATGGTAGAGGATCAGATTATGAATCAGCGTGCCTTTGATGTTGCACGCCGTTACATAACCTATCGCTATCAGCGTGCGTTGATCAGAAAATCCAACACCACCGATGAGCAGATTTTAAGCCTTATAGAGTGCAACAACGAAGAAGTGAAGCAGGAAAATTCCAATAAGAACCCCACGGTGAACAGCGTTCAGCGTGATTATATGGCGGGCGAGGTAAGCAAGGATATAACCAAGCGCCTTTTGCTTGATGCCGACATAGTTGAAGCACATGAGCGCGGAATTATACACTTTCACGATGCCGACTATTTTGCCCAGCATATGCACAACTGCGACCTTGTAAATCTTGAGGATATGCTTCAAAACGGCACCGTTATAAGCGGTACTCTTATTGAAAAGCCGCACAGCTTTTCAACCGCCTGCAACATAGCCACACAAATAATAGCTCAGGTTGCCTCCTGTCAGTACGGCGGTCAAAGCATAAGCCTTACTCATTTGGCACCCTTTGTGGATGTCAGCCGTAAAAAGATTTATTCCGAGGTGCTTGAGGAATTTGAACACGCCGGGGTTGCAATAAACGAGGAAAATGCGCGCGAAATTACCGAAGCCAGACTTTTAAACGAGGTTTCAAAGGGCGTTCAAATGATACAGTATCAGGTTGTCACCCTTATGACAACCAACGGTCAAGCCCCGTTTGTAACCGTGTTTATGTACCTCAACGAAGCCAAAAACGAGCAGGAGAAGCGCGATTTGGCACTTATTATAGAGGAGGTTCTGCGCCAGCGCTATCAGGGTGTGAAAAACGAAAAGGGTGTTTGGATTACCCCGGCTTTCCCGAAGCTGATTTATGTGCTTGAGGACGATAATATAACCGAGGACGGCGAATATTGGTATTTAACCGAGCTTTCCGCCAAATGCACAGCAAAGCGTATGGTGCCGGATTACATTTCGGAAAAGGTAATGCTTCAAAACAAGATTGATAAAAACGGTGACGGGCATTGCTACACCTGTATGGGTTGCCGAAGCTTCTTGACCCCCTATGTGGATGAAAACGGTAAGCCGAAGTATTACGGACGCTTCAATCAGGGTGTTGTTACGGTCAACTTGGTTGACATCGGCCTTTCCGCCGAAAAGGATGAGGAAAAATTCTGGCAGATTTTCGATGAGCGTATGGAGCTTTGCCACAGAGCACTTCAGGCACGCCACGAAAGGCTCACGGGTACCGTGTCGGATGCCGCTCCCATACTTTGGCAATACGGTGCGCTGTTACGCCTTAAAAAGGGTGAAACAATAGATAAATATCTGCACGGCGGCTACTCTACCCTATCGCTCGGTTATGCGGGTCTCTGGGAATGTGTTTACAGTATGACCGGCAAAAAGCTCACCGAGCCCGAGGGCGAGGAATTCGGCCTGAAAGTAATGAAAAAGCTCAATGAGTATACCGCAAAGTGGAAAGCAGCCGAAAATATAGATTATTCACTCTACGGCACCCCGCTTGAAAGCACCACCTACAAATTTGCAAAATGCCTGCAAAAGCGTTTCGGAACGGTCAAGGGTGTTACCGATAAAAACTATATTACAAACAGCTACCATGTTCACGTAACCGAAAATATAGATGCCTTTGAGAAGCTTGCACTTGAGGCAAAATTCCAGGCCTTATCACCCGGCGGTGCCATTTCCTATGTTGAGGTGCCCGATATGCAGAACAACATTGAAGCGGTGCTTTCGGTAATGAAATTTATCTACGATAACATAATGTATGCCGAGCTTAACACCAAGAGCGACTATTGCCAGGTCTGCGGCTGGGACGGCGAGATAGAGATTAAAGAAAATGCCGACGGCAAGCTTGTTTGGCGCTGCCCCAATTGCGGCAACACCGACCAGGATAAAATGAATGTTGCAAGGCGCACCTGCGGATATATCGGCACCCAGTATTGGAATCAGGGCAGAACACAGGAAATTCAGGAAAGGGTTTTGCACCTGTAAAAGTCCTACACGCTTCGGAGAGATTGTATGAATTATGCGGCACTGAAAAAATTTGATATTGCAAACGGCCCGGGCGTGCGTGTTTCGCTTTTTGTGAGCGGCTGCAGGCACAGGTGTAAGGGTTGCTTCAACAGTGAGGCGTGGGACTTTGATTTCGGCCTGCCGTTTACCGAAGCGGTTGAAGCGGAAATACTTGCCGAGCTTTCAAAATCCCACATCGGCGGTCTCTCACTGTTGGGCGGTGAGCCGTTTGAACCGGAAAATCGTGCCGCCCTTACAGGACTTCTGAAAAAAGTGCGCTCGGCACAGCCGCAAAAAAGCATATGGTGTTATTCGGGCTTTACTTACGAGCACTTGACCGAAATACCCGAGGCCTTGGCCTTGCTTGAGCTTTTGGATGTGCTTGTTGACGGTAAATTCGAGGAGGACAGGAAAAATCTTGCCCTTATATTCCGCGGTTCTTCAAATCAGCGCATCATTGATGTAAAGAAATCCCTTTCGGCGGGCAATGCCGTTTGGCTTGACGGTGTTTGGGAGCGGAACACAGCGGGAAAAAACAGTTTATAAGGCGGTATGGCTATGAAGGTAAATTTTAAAAAGCTTGATAAAAATGCACATATTCCCACCTACGGCTCGGAATATGCCGCAGGCGCAGATATTTATGCGCTTACAAACGGTGAAACGGTGCAAATAGCACCGGGTGAAACCAAAATGATACATACGGGGCTTTCAATGGAAATTCCCGAGGGCTATGCGGGCCTTATTTATGCGCGAAGCGGAATTGCCACAAAACGCGGGCTTGCACCTGCAAACAAGGTCGGCGTGATTGACAGTGACTATCGCGGTGAATTTATGGTTTCACTGCACAACCATTCGGGTGAGCTTCAGGAGATTGCCGACGGTGAACGCATAGCACAGCTTGTTATTGCTCCGTTTTTAAGGGCGGAATTTGAAGAAAGCGCCGAGCTTTCAAGCACCGCTCGCGGTGACGGGGGCTTTGGCTCCACGGGGAAAAAATAAATTTTACAAGTATATTTACTCAAAAGCTTTAAAACAGGACTGCCGCAGGTGATTTTTCACTTGCGGCAGTCCTGTTGTTTCAAAACGGCGGGAGCAAAATCGCACAAGCCAATTAAAAGGTCCCCAAGCCTTTAGGGCCGATGTCCCCGCGGTGCGGGGAAAATGTCGCGAAGCTACAAGCCCACAGATTTAATTTCAACTTCGTAGGGACAGCCTTGCAGACTGTCCGAGGGAATTTAAGAAAACACCGAATGTGTCATTTTTACACCGTAGGGCGGGGCTTGCCTCCCGCCGAAAAACCAAAGCATTTATCATATAACCGATTTTTAAAAAACAAGGCTGTCACAAGCAAAACGGCGGGAGCAAGCCCCCGCCCTACGATAATTAATTTTGTTTGCGCGTAAATTGTAGACATCATATCTGCTGATGTTTCGGACAGTCGAGGACGCCTGTCCTTACGGACGTATTTTTAAAGCTTGTACAAACCAATAAAGGCCCCCTTGCCTAAAGGGAAGATTTCCCCGCAGTGCGGGGAAAATGTCGCGAAGCGACAAAAGGGGACGGCTCCGTCAGAGTGTTGAGCGAAGCGAAACTGGGGGATATTTAATTTTGAAGTAAGCTAAAAAATAATTTAGTTTCTTCGTGATATTTAATTCTTTATATCCCTCCGTCAAAAATCAAAGATTTTTGCCACCTCCCTTTAGGCAAGGGAGGCTTTAAAGTGCGAAGCGACAAATAAGGCTCCCTATGACGGGTGAGGTTGCGAGCGCGTCCTGCGGACGATAAAGCGAGCATAACGAAGCGCTGCGGTCGACAATTGCGCCGCACCCCAAGCGTGCGCAATGTCGGGCACCGCAAGAGGGCCTGAGCTGTCAGCGAAGCTGACTGAGGGAGAGAAAGGGTTAAGCATTTATGTTGCTTTAGTTTATCTCTCCCTCCGACCTCGCTACGCTCGCCCACCCGCTGACAGCGGCGGTCCCCTCTGTCACTTCGTGACATCTCCCCACACTGTGGGGAGTAACCCCCATCAAGTGGAGGCAAAGGGCTTCCACAAGCCAATCATAATTTTTTTATTTTAATATTTAAGCTGCGTTATTTATACTTTTTGCCCGTAATAGGCATTTTTTCCGTGCTTTCTGAGATAGTGCTTATCGGCCAGCTCCTTTTGCAAAACCACCGTGGAACTTAGGCTGAGTGTGGCATAGGCCATTTTTGCAACCTCCTCCAAAATAATTGCATTTTCAACCGATTTCATCGCATTGGTGCCCCAGGTAAACGGGCCGTGAGAATTAACAAGCACCGCCGGCACGGCATCGGGGTCGGCAGACTTAAAGGTCTCCGCTATAACTGTACCGGTTGCCTTTTCATATTCACCGTTAATTTCCTCGGGTGTCAGCCGCCTTGTAACCGGCACAGGGCCGTAAAAAGCATCGGCGTGGGTGGTTCCAAAGGGTTCTATAGGCACACCCGCCTGTGCAAAGGAGGTTGCCCAGCGCGAATGTGTGTGGGTGACACCGCCGATATTCGGAAAAGCCTTGTAAAGCTCAAGATGTGTTGCAAGGTCAGATGAGGGGCGAAGCTTACCCTCCGCAACATTTCCGTCAAGGTCGGTAACCACCATATCCTCCGCAGTCATCACACCGTAATCCACACCCGAGGGCTTTATTACAACAAGACCCGATTTGCGGTCGATTTCCGATACATTACCCCACGTAAGCACTGCAAGCCCCATTGACTTAAGCATTAAGTTGGCCGCAAGCACGCGTTTTTTCATTTCCTCTAACATTAATTTTCCTCCTGAGTATCACACTATAAAATCCGCACCGTGTGGCAACTGCTTAAATCGGTTTTGCCGCACGGTGCTTTTTTAACAAGCTCAGTTGAACCTGTTGAACTAAATAATAATGGATTTGCCTGTCATACTTTCCGGCTGTTCAAGGCCCAAAAGTTCAATTATTGTGGGTGAAATATCACAAAGTCGGCCGCCCTCGCGAAGCGCACATTCTTTGCCTATCACGCTAAACGGGACAAGGTTTGTTGTGTGTGCGGTAAAGGGTGTACCGTCCTCGGCAAGCATTTTATCCGCATTGCCGTGATCGGCTGTAAGGAGCATTACACCGCCCATTTTACGGGTACTGTCCTCAACCCTGCCGACACAGGTGTCAACCGTTTCAACCGCGTTAACCGCTGCCTCAAACACACCGGTGTGACCGACCATATCGCAATTGGCAAAGTTCAAAATCACAACATCGTATTTACCGCTCTCAATTGCCTCACAAACCTTATCGCAAACCTCATTTGCGCTCATTTCGGGCTGTAAATCATAGGTTGCAACCTTGGGGGAAGCCACAAGGATTCTGTCCTCCCCGTCAAACTTAACCTCTCGGCCGCCGTTAAAGAAGAATGTAACGTGTGCATATTTCTCGGTTTCGGCTATGCGGAGCTGTGTCATACCCTGCTTTGCCAAAAATTCGCCCAAGGTATCGTTAAGCTCCTGAGGCTTAAAGGCCACCTCAACATTCGGCATTGATGCATCGTACTGTGTCATACAAATATAAAAAACATTCTGTCTGCCGCCCTTGCGCTCAAAGCCCGCAAAATCGTCATCCACAAAGGTACGTGTGATTTCTCTTGCCCTGTCGGGACGGAAATTGAAGAATATAACACTGTCCCCGCTCTTAATTCTTTCGGTGCCCGCAATAACCGTGGGAAGCACAAATTCATCGGTTATATGCTTGCCCTCCTCATCAATTTCGGTGTAGGACTTACGAACCGCAGCAGCGGCATCGTCAGTTACAATGCCCTCACCGTACACAAGCGCGGCATAGGCCTTGCCCACACGCTCCCAACGGTTATCACGGTCCATTCCGTAAAAGCGACCCATAACCGTGGCGAGCTTACCGCAGCCAAGCTCCGAAAGCTTTGCATTGAGTGTATCAATAAAATCAGCAGCAGAAGCAGGAGGAACATCGCGCCCGTCAAGCAGGGCGTGAATGTAAACCCTTGTCAGCCCGTTTTTCTTTGCAAGCTCCACAAGACCGTAAAGGTGCTCAATGTGGCTGTGCACGCCGCCGTCGGACAAAAGACCCATCAAATGCAGTGCACTGTCATTCTTTTTGCAATTCTCCACAGCCTTTAAAAATGCGCTGTTTGTGAAAAAATCACCGTCTTTTATCGACTTTGTAATGCGGGTAAGCTCTTGGTAAACTATCCTGCCCGCACCTATGTTTGTGTGGCCGACCTCGCTGTTACCCATCTGCCCGTCGGGAAGACCCACATCCATGCCCGAAGCCCCGATTTCGGTTGTGGGGCACTCGGCAAAAATCTTATCAAGTCTCGGGGTTTTTGCGGCCTTTATGGCATTGCCCTTTTCATCGGGGTTAATGCCGAAGCCGTCCATTATGGTTAAAACTATTGGTTTTTTCATTGGTATTCTCCTGTTGGAAATTATTTACCTGCGGCTTTAACAATTACAGAAAAATCCTCTGCTTTTAGGGAAGCACCGCCGACAAGTCCACCGTCAACATTAACCTTTGCAACCAATTCATCACAATTCTTGGCATTCATTGAGCCGCCGTACTGAATTGTAACGGTTTCGGCAACATCTTTTCCGTAAGCCTCGGCAATAGCCTCGCGAACATAGCCGTTGCCCTCGTCTGCCTGCTCTGCGGTAGCGGTAACACCAGTGCCGATTGCCCAAACAGGCTCGTAAGCGATTATAATATTCTTAAGCTGCTCCTTTGAGATGTTGGTAAGTGCCATTTTGGTTTGGAATTTAAGCAGGGTCTCGGTGTAGCCGAGCTCACGCTGTTCAAGTGTTTCACCAACGCAAACAATTGCGGTAAGACCCGCATTAACGGCAGCCAGTGTGCGAAGATTTACGGTTTGATCGGTTTCACCGAAATACTGCCTTCTCTCGCTGTGTCCCACAACAACGTACTTAACGCCGCTTTCAACCAGCATTTCAGCCGAAATTTCGCCCGTGTAGGCGCCGCTTGCCTTAAAGTGAACATTCTCGGCACCGATTTCAATGTTGGAACCCTTGGCCGCTTCAACGGCTGCGGGAATATCAACAAATGGCACACAAAGCACAACCTTGCAATCGGCACCTGCCACAAGCGGCTTCATTTCGTTAATCAGTGCGGCGGCCTCCGCAGGGGTTTTGTTCATTTTCCAGTTGCCGGCTATAACAGCGGCTCTTGTTTGCTTATTCATTTTCTTTTTCTCCTATTCTCTTATTTGAAGCTTTCAAACATATTTGCCAGCTTTTTAACAGCGGCACACAAATCCTTAACGCCGTCGAACGCGTTATCCGCATTAAAGTCCTTCATATAATTATCGGGTTCAAGTGTGAAATATCCGCCGTAATTAATTTCGGCAAGGGCTTTGGCCACGGCCTCAAAATCAATATTCATTGAAAAGGGTATTTGGTGACAATCGTACAGCCTGTCATTATCGTGAATATGAAGTGCCTGCAAGCGACTGCCCAAAGCCCTTATCATATTAACCGCACCCGAGCCCGAGCCGCGCATTTCGGCGTGGCCTATATCAAGGCAGGCAACAAAATCAGGGTCGTTAATATAATCAATATGTTCAACAAAGCTTTCCGAGGTTGCGCAAGCGGCAAATGAGGAGCAATTTTTCTCATTATCCCAGTTCCACATATTCTCGGTTGCTATTTTCACGCCGCACTGCTTTGCAAAGGACAAAAGCTCGGAATACATCTCCGCATTGCCCTCGGGGGTTTTGTTATTATCGGGGTGAATAACGCAAATTTCACCGCCTGCCTCGGCAGTACATTCTATTGCGCGCTTTAACCAATCGTTGCCGATAGGCGTTGAGGGGAAGGGCGCGTGTGACTGATTGCAGACAATTCCGTTATCAAGCCCGATCTTTTTTAATTCACGTGCAAATTTAAGATAATTACTGCCCGAAAGCGGGTGATCGGTCGGGCAAGCGGCACGCTTGCTCCAATCATAGCGGCACATGGTAAACATTGAAAAATCCCATGCATCGAAGCCGGCCTTGGCAATATATTCAACAGCCTTTTCATCCCCGACTATATTCGCAATCGGGGCGGTATTGGTGGATACCTTCATTAATAATCACCATCCATATATCCTTATCATAGGCACAAAGCGTGCCTGCGACACTGCCGCACCCGCGAATTTACGGGGTGCGGCAGAAAAAAGTATTATTATTTACCGTTAAGAGCGGCAATACCGGGAAGCTCCTTACCCTCAAGGAATTCAAGTGAAGCGCCGCCGCCGGTAGAAATGTGTGTCATCTTATCACCGAAGCCGAGTGTATTAACAGCCGCGGCAGAATCACCGCCGCCGATAACCGTAACGGCATCGGTTTCGGCAAGAGCCTTTGCAACGGCAAAGGTGCCCTTTGCGAGAATCGGGTTTTCAACCACGCCCATAGGTCAGTTCCAAACAACCGTCTTTGCATTTGCAACCTCGGTGGCATAAAGCTCTGCGGTTTTTGTGCCGATGTCAAGGCTCATCATATCAGCGGGGATTTTATCCGCATCCACAACGGAAATTTCAACCTCGGCATCAATCGGGTCGGGGAATTCCTTAACGATTGTGCAATCAACCGGCAAAAGGATTTTAACGCCCTTTTCCTCGGCCTTTTTCATCATATCGCGGCAATAATCTATTTTTGTTTCATCAATAAGTGAGGTGCCCACACCGTAGCCCTTGGCCGCCAGGAAGGTGTAAGCCATACCGCCGCCGATAATAAGTGTATCGGCCTTGGTGAGCAGATTTTCAATAACGGGCAGCTTGCTGTCAACCTTGGCACCGCCGAGAATGCAAACAAACGGACGAACCGGCTCCTCAACCGCATTGCCGAGATATTTAAGCTCCTTACCGATAAGGTAACCCGCAACCGCTTCCTTAACATAGGAAACAACACCCACGGTTGAGCAGTGCGCTCTGTGAGCCGTGCCGAATGCATCATTCACGAAAATATCCGCAAGAGAGCCGAGCTCTTTTGAAAATTCCTCGCCGTTTTTGGTTTCCTCGGCGCGGTAGCGTGTGTTCTGCAAAAGCACAACATCTCCGTCATTCATTGCCGCAACTGCGGCCTTTGCGTTTTCGCCCACAACGTTATCGTCGGCGGCAAAAACAACTGTCTTACCGAGCTTTTCGGAAAGGCACTTTGCCACGGGAGCCAGTGAAAGCTCGGGCTTGGGCTCGCCCTTCGGCTTGCCGAGGTGTGAGCAGAGAATAACCCTGCCGCCGTCGGCTATAAGCTTCTTTATAGTCGGGAGTGCCGCGTTTATGCGGTTTTCGTCGGTAATGACACCGTTTTTAAGCGGTACGTTAAAATCGCAGCGCACAAGCACGCGCTGACCCTTTACGTTAATGTCATCAACGGTTTTTTTGTTAAGAGTGCTCATTGAAAACATCCTTTCAAAAACAGATTATATTTTTACTTCTTTATTTTACCACATTTTATTATTTTTTCAATACTTATTTTAATCACCGCACAGGTGAATTTTACATTTCTTGCCTTACCGAGGATAGGATGATTAAAATATCACGTCTTTTTTCGCTAAAGCTCCTCCCACTTATAGTTGTGAAGCTGGCCGAAATTTTCAAGCGCGGGATAATTCCACTGCCGCAAGGCCTCATAAACGGCAATGGCAACCGAATTTGAAAGATTAAGGCTGCGAATTTCCCCCTGCATGGGTATGCGCACACAGCGCTCGGGATTTTTAATAAGCAATTCTTCGGGAAGACCTTTTGTTTCCTTTCCGAAAAGCAGATAACAGTTATCCGGATAATTCACCTCGGAATGTGCTTGCCTGCCCTTGGTTGTGAAATAGAAAAAGCTGCCGCTGTTTTTTACAAAGAAATCATCAATATTGTCGTAATAGGTTATATCAAGGTATTTCCAATAATCAAGCCCCGCCCTTTTAAGCTTTTTATCATCCGGCTCAAAGCCCAGGGGCCTTACAAGGTGAAGCCGTGCACCCGTGGCCGCGCAGGTGCGTGCCACATTGCCGGTGTTTTGCGGTATTTCGGGCTCTACCATTACAATGTTAAGCTTCGGCATATTCTCGCTCCGTTTCAAGGCTGTTTTCTCTGTTTTTTTCGGCCAAATCCGCCCTTGCGTTGGCAAGCATAAGCTTCAAGCGGTTTTCCTGATTAACGCGTGAGGCTCCGGCATCGTAATCTATTGCCACAATATTCATTTCGGGGTGCTTCTCCTTTAAGGGCTTCATCATACCCTTTCCGCAAATGTGGTTCGGCAAGCAACCGAAGGGCTGTGTGCAAACTATGTTATGTATTCCGCTGTCGTTAAGCTCAAGCATTTCGGCAGGCAAAAGCCAGCCCTCGCCCATTTTTGTGCCGAAGCCCATAAAATCCTTTATTAAGCTCATTGTGTGGGCTATGGGTGTAGGGGGAGTAAAAGTGCCGTCCTCCTGCATCAGCTCTATTATTTCGTTTTGAAGCCCCTGCAAATATTTGAAAACAAATTCAAGCAGAGGTCTTCTTGCTCTATTCAGCCCGTAAAGCGTAATATCCGTAATGTTGGAGACTATGCAATACATAAAAAAGTCTATAAGCCCGGGCACCGTAACCTCGGCACCCTCATTTATTAAAAACTGCTCAAGATTATTGTTGCCTAAGGGTGAATACTTAACGTATATTTCCCCCACAACGCCTACCTTAACCTTTTCTTCGCGGTTGCGCGGTATCTGCCCAAAGCGCTCAAGCAGCATTTTGCAGTTTTTCTTAACCTTTTTAAAGGAGAAGCCCTCGCTCAACAGCCTTTCGGCAAGGAGGGCGGTCATCTCGTCCGCCAGGCGCTCGGTTTCACCCGCATTTTTTTCATACGGCTTGCACTGATTTACAAGTGTTAAAAGCATATCACCGTATATCATACCGTAAAAAAGCCTTAAAAGAATTGGCACGGTAAGCTTAAAGCCTGGGTGCTTTTCAAGACCGGCAAGGTTAAGCGAAATTACCGGCACATAGCCGTAGCCCGCACGCTCAAGTGCCTTTCTCAACAGAAAAATATAGTTTGAAGCACGGCAACCGCCGCCTGTTTGGAACAATATCAGCGCGGTTTTTTTGGGGTCGTATTTTCCCGATTGCAGTGCATTAATAAATTGACCTATAACCAAAATCGCGGGATAGCAGGTGTCATTGTGAACATATTTGAGCCCGGTTTCGACTATTTTAGGGCCCTGCGTTTCGAGCAGCTCCATTTTATAGCCGTAGCTTTCAAAAAGCTTTAAAAAAATCTTAAAGTGGCGCGGCAGCATATTGGGAACCAATATTGTGTACTCCCGCCGCATTTCCTCGGTAAAGGGTATGTATTTACGTTCTTCCATTGTTCTTTCCGCTCCTTTCCTCCAGCGCACCTATAAGCGAGCGAAGCCTGATTTTAACGGCACCGAGATTTGTGATTTCATCAATTTTGATTTGGGTGTAAAATTTGCCGCGGCTTTCCAAAATTTCGCGCACCTCATCGGTGGTTATGGCATCTACCCCGCAGCCGAAGGAAACAAGCTGAACAAGCTCGGTATTTTCATGCTCGGCCGCAAAGCGCGCCGCGCGGTAAAGCCTTGCGTGATAGGTCCATTGGTTAAGCACCCGCACTGTAAACGGCTCGGCCTTTTTAAACACACTGTCCTCACTCACAACAACAAAGCCGAGTGAACTTGCAAGCTTATCTATTCCGTGGCCTATTTCGGCATCAATGTGATAGGGGCGCCCCGCAAGTATCATAACGCGCTTGCCGTGCTTTTCGGCATATTCAAGCGCACGCTCACCCTCGGCCCGCACGGCCTCGGTATATTTTCGGTAGGCCGTAAAGCCCGCGGCAACCGCCCTTTTAATTTCGGCAAGCGTAATTTCGTAATGCGGCTTCAGGTAGCTGTACAGCTCACGGGAAAGCTCCCTTTGGCTGTTTATGTTAAGGTAGGGATACAAAAATTTAACCTGTCTCAGATCCTCCACGTTTCCGTTCAAAAGCTCGGAATAATAGGCAACCACGGGACAATTGTAATGATTATCCGTCATTTTTTCGTCGGTATTGTAGGTAAGACAGGGGTAAAACACCGCATCCGCACCGTCGGCAATTAACTGCTCTATGTGGCCGTGCATAATTTTTGCGGGGTAACAGGCAGTGTCAGACGGAATGGAAAACTGACCCTTTTCGTATATACGGCGTGTTGACATAGGCGAAACCATTACCGTAAAGCCGAGTGAAGTGAATATCCCGTGCCAAAGCGGCAAAAGCTCGTACATACCGAGTGCCAGCGGCAGCCCCACAGTGCCCCTTGTGCCGTTTTCGGCTTTAAGGGAGGTTAAATAATTTCTCTTGAATTCGTAAAGATTGGGTATAGGCTCGGTTACTTCGGACTTTCCGAGTCCCTTTTCACAGCGGTTGCCGGAAATGAATTTTTTACCGTCACCGAAGGAATTTACCGTAAGCCTGCAATGGTTGGCACAGCCCTTGCACACGGCCGATTTTGCCGTGTGTGAAAAGGCTTTGAGTGCCTCAGACGAAATAATTTCGGAGGTGCCGCACTGCATTGAGCAAAGTGCCGCACCGTAGGCACCCATAAGCCCCGCAATGGAGGGACGTATAACGTTGTGCCCTGTTTCCCTTTCAAAGGCGCGCAGCACCGCATCGTTATAAAAGGTGCCGCCCTGAACCACTATTTTCTCACCGAGCTCCGCAGGGGAGGCAGCGCGAATCACCTTGTAAAGCGCATTTTTAACAACGCTTATGGAAAGCCCGGCCGAAATATCCTCAACCGAGGCGCCGTCCTTTTGGGATTGCTTGACCGAGGAATTCATAAACACGGTACAACGGCTCCCCAAATCCACAGGGGCGGTGGCGGCAAGCCCTTTTGCGGCAAATTCCTCTATTGAGTAACCCATTGCCCTTGCAAAGGTTTCAAGAAAGGAGCCGCACCCCGAGGAACAGGCCTCGTTAAGCATAATCGAATCTATTGCACCGTTTCTTATTTTAAAGCACTTAATATCCTGCCCGCCTATATCCAAAATAAATTCCACATCGGGCTCAAAATGCTTTGCGGCGGTGTAGTGTGCAATGGTTTCCACAAGCCCAATATCAATCGAAAAGGCGTGCTTAATAAGCTCCTCACCGTATCCCGTAACGGCAGAGCCCGCAATTTTCACACGGTCACCGCAAAGCTCATAAAGCTTTAAAAGCTGTTCCCTTACTATTTCAACCGGATTACCCCGGTTTGAAGCATAATATGAGTAAAGTATTTGCGCATTCTCCCCCAAAAGACAAAGCTGGGGGGTGGTAGAGCCGCAGTCAATTCCAAGATAAGCCCTGCCGCTGTAGGCGGAAATATCCGCTTCTTCAACAGATGAGTGTGAGTGGCGCGCTTTAAATTCTTCATATTCCGCCTCATTTGCGAAAAGCGGCTTCAGGCGGCCCTTGCCCGCAGTGCCCGTAACCGCCGCAACACGTGAAATAAGCTCCTCGGCGGTAAAGGCCTCGGGCTGCTTTTCGGCATAATAAGAAGCCCCGAGTGAAACGGAAAAGCGTGCATATTCGGGGAAAACGGCGTGCGCATCATCAAGCTTAAGCGTTTCCTTAAAGCGAAGCCCAAGTCCCTTGCAATAATAAAGCGGGCCGCCCAAAAACAGCACCTTGCCGCCTATTTTTTTGCCCTGTGCAAGCCCCGCAATTGTTTGATTGACCACAGCCTGATAAATGCTTGCGGAAACATCCTCCTTGCGCGCGCCCTGATTGAGCAGGGGCTGAATATCCGTTTTTGCAAACACACCGCAGCGCGAGGCTATGGGATAAAGCCTTTCGGCCTTAAGGCTTAAGGCATCAAGCTCATCCACCGTAACATTTAACAGGGTTGCCATTTGGTCTATAAAAGCGCCGGTGCCACCCGCACAGGTGCCGTTCATACGCTCATCTATGCCGCCGTCAAGAAAAATTATCTTTGCATCCTCACCGCCGAGCTCTATAACGCAGGCGGCATCCGGTTCACGCCGCTTTACAACCTGTGTGGTTGCAAAAACCTCCTGAACAAACGGTATGCCGGCCGATTGCGCAAGGCCGAGCCCCGCCGAGCCGGATATTGCGGCGCGCAGCTTTTCTTCACCCGCAATTGCGGCAACCTCACGCAAAAGCTCCAGCGTTTTTTCCCGCACTTGAGAAAAGTGGCGTTCGTAGCGTTCAAGCAGAACCCTGTCTCCCCTTCTCAAAACCGCTTTGGCGGTGGTTGAGCCTATGTCTATTCCCAAAAAAAGCTCAGGCGCAGTATTTAAAGCTTCCATTACTCAGAAATTCCTCCGAAAGTATTCTTAATTGGTTTACCAAACCGTAATTGTAGCATATTTTTTAAAAACAAAACATCGACAAATTGTAAATTTTCAGTGTCAAAAGCGTTTATTCGGCACAAAGCGCCTCGTATTCCGCACTGACCGTTTCCCACACGGTCATTGCCGCCGAAAGCTCGGCTTCAAGCTCCTCAAGCTCCGATTTCAGCTCCTCAAGCCGTAAATAATCGGTCGCGTTTTCTTCAAGCCCCATTTCGGCTCGCAGGCCGTTGCATTTTTCTTCAAGCATGGCTATTTTTTCTTCCGAGCGTGCGACCGCTCGTTCAAGTCGGGTGCGCTCCTTAAGGGGCGTTGTAAAGCTCTTTTTGGGTGAATGGGCTGCGGGCTGCTCTGTCACCTTTTTCGGGGCGGGTGCCTCTGCTTGCCTGTTCACGGCCAAATATCTGTCATAGCCGTAGGGGTAGTGCTTAACGCCGTCCTCCTCAAAGGAGAGAAGCGTGTGTGCGGTTTTTTTAATGAAATATCTGTCGTGCGAAACAAAAAGCACCGTGCCCGAATAATCGCAAATCAATTCCTCAAGTGCTTCTCTGCCGGGAATATCCATATGGTTTGTGGGCTCATCCAAAATCAGCAAATTAGGGCGGCGCATACAAATTTTGCAAAGCGCAAGCCGCACGCGCTCACCGCCCGAAAGCATATTAACGGTCTTAAACACCTGTTCCCCGCTGAAAAGAAAAGCCCCCAAGGCACTGCGTGCCTCAAAGTCGGTAATTCCGGGGAAAGCATCGGTAAAGTCCTCCAAAACCGTTTTTTCGCTTGTGTAAAGTGCGGTCTGCTGGTCAAAATAGCCTATGCTCACGCGCGGAGCAAGCCTAAAGCGACCCCCGAGCGGTGGAATTTTGCCCACAAGGGTCTTTAAAAACGTGGATTTCCCGAGTCCGTTTCCGCCTATAATGCCTATGTGCTCGCCGCGCTTAACCTCAAGGCTTACCTCGGAAAGCACTTCATCATAGCCGATTTTAAGCTTTTCAACCGAGAGCACATCCTTTACGCCTATATCCTGCGGCTGCATTGCCGCGCGAAAGCTGCGTGTGCTTGCGACCTCGGGTGCCTCGACAGGCTTCATACGCTCTATTTGCTTAAGCTTGGACTGTGCCATTGCGGCCTTTGTGGGCTTGTAGCGGAATTTTTCGGCAAGCTCGGTAAGCCTTTTAATTTCACGGCACTGTGCATCATATTCCTTTTGACGGGCTTCAAGGCGCTCGGCCTTGGCAACGGTAAAGGCGGAG
The DNA here is from genome assembly GCA_964555975.1 of uncultured Ruminococcus sp. Classification (GTDB taxonomy): domain Bacteria; phylum Bacillota; class Clostridia; order Oscillospirales; family Acutalibacteraceae; genus UBA737. The sequence continues at coordinate 16,780 of CAZKUO010000017.1, forward strand.
TAATTGCCGGGGTAGCAATGGGTTCGCCCGTTTTCTATTTCGTAAACCGTGTTTACCGTGTTATCCAAAAACATACGGTCGTGCGAGACAACCGCAAAGGCCTTTTTGTAGCTCCGCAAATATTCCTCAAGCCATTCCACCGCATCAATATCAAGGTGGTTTGTAGGCTCATCAAGCAGCAAAATATCCGGCTTTGAAAGCAAAAGCTTTAAAAAAGCAATGCGTGTGCGTTGCCCGCCCGAAAATTCCGAAAGCGGGCGCTCCTTTTGCTCCTCGGTAAAGCCGAAGCGCCTAAGTGCCCCCTCATACTCCCTTTCAAAATAAAAGCCCCCGCAAAGCGTGAAGCGGTCAAGCAGTGCCGTATACCGGCGTATGCTTTCTTCACTCTGGTCGCTCTCCATTGCCTGCTGTGCAACCCGCAGCTCGTCCTGCAGGGCTATTATTTCGGAATATGCCAGGCGAAGCTCATCACGCAGGGTTCTTTTTTCGTCATCGAAAACCATCTGATCAAGCACACCGACGGTCGGCTTGCCGGAGGTTGTGAAAATGCCTCCGCTTTCCCCCGTGTGCTCGGTAAGAGAATATTCGCCCGAAATAAGCTTTAAAAGGCTTGTTTTTCCGCAACCGTTTCTTCCCACAATCGCAATGCGGCTTGAATCGTTTATTTCTATATTAACACAGCCGAGTATTTCCGTTCCGGAAAGCTCAAGTCTGCCGTTTTGAATTTTAAGCTGCATAAAAATCACACTTTCCGTCACATTGGTTTAAGCCTGTTACACTCATCAGCCTAAGAGAAAATCCGCCTATGCGGCGGATTTTCGGCAGGCGCAGCACACCCGCGCCCTTTTATGCTTTGCGCCCCGCCCGACTACTTTGCGTAATCAACGGCACGGCTTTCTCTTATAACGTTAACCTTAATCTGCCCGGGATATTCAAGCTCGTTTTCTATGCGCACCGAAATATTGTGAGCCATAAGCACCATTTCATCATCGCTGACAGCCTCGGGCTTAACAATAATGCGTATTTCACGGCCCGCCTGAATGGCATAGGAGCCCTCAACACCCTTGAAGGAATCGGCAATTTCCTCAAGCTTTTCAAGGCGCTTGATGTAGCTTTCAATGTTTTCACGCCTGGCCCCGGGTCTTGCGGCAGAAATAGCATCCGCCGCCTGAACAATGCAGGCGATAACCGTTTTGGCTTCAACATCACCGTGGTGAGCTTGAATTGCGTGAATAATTTCTTCACTCTCACGGTACTTTTTGGCGGCCTCAACGCCGAGCTGAATGTGTGTACCCTCCTGCTCATGGTCAAGCGCCTTTCCTATATCGTGCAAAAGACCCGCGCGCTTTGCAAGGGTTACATCCGCCCCCAATTCGGAAGCCAAAAGGCCCGAAAGGTGGCAAACCTCAAGCGAATGGTTAAGCACGTTTTGGCCGTAGCTTGTGCGGAAGCGGAGCTTACCGAGCAATCTCACAAGCTCGGGATGCAGGTTGTGAATGCCCGCATCTATAACGGCGCGCTCACCCTCCTGCTTTATCACGCTTTCAACCTCTGCGGTGGCCTTCGCCACGGTATCCTCAATTCTGCCCGGATGAATACGCCCGTCGAGAATCAGCTTTTCAAGCGTCACCCTTGCTATTTCGCGGCGAATGGGGTCAAAGCTTGAAAGGGTGATGGCCTCGGGTGTGTCATCAATAATCAAATCAACACCGGTAGCGGCCTCAAGCGCACGGATATTCCGCCCCTCACGGCCGATAATGCGACCCTTGATTTCATCATTCGGCAGGGAAACCACCGAAACGGTCATTTCAGACGAATGGTCGGCCGCACAGCGCTGAATTGCGTGGCCTATTATGTTCTTTGCAATCCGGTCGGACTCATCCTTTAAGCGCTGCTCGTAATCGTGCACCTTAACTGCCTTTTCGTGGTTAAGCTCACCGTCGAGCATATCCAAAAGGTGGGTCTTTGCCTGCTCCTTTGAAAAGCCCGAAATTCTTTCCAGAATTTCCATTTGGCTTTGCTTGATTTTATCGCATTCGGCAAGCTTTAAATCAATTTCCTTGGCACGCTGGTTGAGCTTTTCCTCCTTAGCTTCAATGTTATCGGTCTTTCTGTCAAGATTTTCTTCCTTTTGCTGAAGCCTGTGCTCCTGGCGCTGAACCTCACTGCGGCGCTCACGAATATCCTTTTCGGCCTCCTGGCGCATTTGGTGAATTTCATCCTTTGCTTCCACAAGGGACTCTTTTTTGCGCGCCTCGGCATTTTTCATAGCCTCGCTTAAAATGCGCTTGGCTTCATCCTCGGCGGAGCCGATGGCATTTTCCGCCGCCCTGCGCCGATAAACCGAGCCGGCCGCAAAGCCTATAGCCACAAGCACCACCGCCGCAACGGCAAAAACAACGTATAAAATAGGACTCATTATTTTGTAAAACCTCCTGTATCACGGGCCGGTAGAAGCCGCCCGCATTCATAAACACGGTTTTTCTTACGCCTGCCCCGCAAAACGGCCGCAACAGACCCTGCCGCAGGGCGCAAAAACGAAAGCAACGGGAGCCGTGGTTCCTCCCGTGATAGAATTCAACCCATATACCGCAATTTTGCCGAATAAGTGCGACCGGAGCCGGAAAGCCCGCCGCTTTACGGTATTTTTAAGCTGTTCCGCCGTAATTGTCGCCACAAGGCACTGATCACGGCAGTATAATTATCATAATGATTTTAACATTTACAAAGCAATATGTCAAGAATTACATAAAGAATATGGGCGAAAAGCGGCAAAAAATCCCCCAAGCATTAATTTGCATTTGGGGGATTTTGTGTGATTTCGGTGTTCGTTTTAAGCCTTTAAAGATCTAAAAGCTTTTTCTTTTTAATCTCGAATTCCTCTGCTGTAATTATACCGCTGTCCAGCAAATCTTTGTATTTTTTCAGTTCGTCGGCACTGCTTTCGGAAATTGTGCGTTCTACGACAACTGCTTGCTTAGGCTCGGTATTGGCCCATATTAAAGCAATAATCCAGGCTATTATTGTCCAGCCGGCAAAAATATTCAATATGTAAACAGCTCTTTTTTGCAAGTGTTCCTTTTTGTTGGCAATTAAATAGGGCAAAAAGTAAATATACATATAGAGAATATTGAACAGAGCACCGGACAGCGTTAAACCTATTACCCGCTCAACACTTAAATCCCAATCGTTTATAAAGCCAAAGAGACACACAAACAAGGCTGTGTAAATAAGATAACCTATAATTATAACAGTTAAAAAAGAAGGATAGTATTTTTCAAAAACTTTTTTCAGTCTGCTGTTTGAAGTTTTGTCGGCGAAATCCTTCTTCTCGGATAAATTCTTTGAAAATACAAGTAATGAAACCGCAAACAGCAGCACGGGTTTAAGAATTGAACGCAGCGTAAAGTTTCCTCTCAAAAAAAACATCAAAACAAAACAGAGCAGACCGGTCAAGAGTGAAAACAGTGCCACTACGCTCCCGCGCATTTTATTTTTTTTGATTACTTTATGATAAATCAAGAACCCCAAAAACAAGGAAAGCGCAGCCCACAAGGAATTTGTTAAAACGTACATACCGTAGTTGAAGACAGCTCCTTTGAATAATGAACGAAAAAGGCTTGATATAATCCATGCAATGGCGGTCACTATCGCCGATGAAGAAAATTTGTTTTTCATTTTCTTTTCCCCTCCAAAAATAAAAAAGTGTGCGCAACCCTAAGTCACACACACCGAAAAATGCGACTCACAGTTGCTACCACACAACAATTTCACAAACATTAAAGTATGCCGAAAAAGAGCCTGCATTTTTACCAAAAGAAAAATACAAACCTTAATGTCTGCGAAATATTTAATTGTTGTGTGGTATGTTCGAATAATAGCATATTCGGCAGAAAAAATCAAGTACGGAGTCCAAACTTCCCGACAGAAACCGCAAATAGCTAATTCCTTAAAAGGCACAGCTTTTGAAAGGAATTAAAACAACGGCTTTGCTTAAAGACCTTTACATATGTAATATTTTATGCTTGAAAATTTCACCTGAAAATGTTATATTAAATTGCAATTATTAAATAATAGGTGATGGTCGTGAAAAAAACAAAAAGCTTGACGGCGGCACTGCTGATAATGTTAATTTCGGCATTTCTGCTTACCGCCTGTGCCGATAAAGCGGAAAGCGGCAGCACACCGACCGTTGTGAAAAGCATTACGGTTTCGGTAACGCTTGACGGCGGCGTAGTAAAGGAATACAGCATTTCAACCGAGGCCGATACCCTGGGGGATGCCCTCTTTGCCGAGGGGCTTGTCACCGAAAAAGAGCACAAGGCAGGCTTTTACACCGAAATTTGCGGCGTAAAGACCGACTTTCAGGCTGACGGCTCGTGGTGGTGCATAATGCAGGACGGCGAAATGACAAGCGTTGGTATGAACGACCTCGCACTCAGCGACGGAGACCGCTACGAGATAGTCTTTTCCCGATAAATAAGGCAAATTCTATTCACGGTAGAGTCGCAATTTCCGGCTCTACCGAGCTTTTTTTAACGGTAGAATATGCAGCTTGCGGCTTTAGGGTGATTTTTTCAGCCCCACGCCGTATAATAAATCTCGGTTTGCGGCACGCGGCCGCAGCACAATCTTTCTTTTTTCGGGAGTAGATGAAAATGTCATACAGAATAGTTACCGATTCCTGCGCCAACCTGACCGATGAGCAAATTGAGAATTACGGCGTTGAAATTTTATCAATGAAGTATTACATCAACGGTAAGGAATATGTAGGCTACCAAAAGGGTGTTAAAAGTGATTACAGTGAAACCTACAGGCTGCTGCGTGAAAAGGCGAAAATAACAACCTCGCTTGTGGACCGCGAAACCTGCGATGCTGTTATTCGTCCAATACTTGAAAACGGTGAGGACGTTCTTGTGCTTGCGTTTTCCTCGAGTCTTTCGGGCAGTTACCAGAACATTGTCAATGCCGCCGAGGATTACCGTGCAGAATTTCCCGAAAGGGAAATCCGTGTTGTGGATACCCTTTGCGCTTCTCTCGGAGAGGGTATGGCAGTGCATTATGCCGCAAAGCTTAAGGCCGAGGGCGCTTCACTTTCGGAGGTTGCCGATTGGGTTGAGACTAACAAGCTCCGTATTTGCCACATTTTCACCATAGACGATTTATTTTATTTAAAGCGCGGCGGCAGGCTTTCGGGCTCAAGTGCAATGGTAGGCACACTGCTCGGAATTAAGCCGCTTATGCATATGGCGAACGACGGTAAGCTTTACGTCACGGGCAAGGCGCGCGGGCGCCGCGCCGCTGTTGAATACCTTATAAATTCCGTAGGTGAGCGCGCCGATGACCCCGAAAATCAGGATATATTCATAGTACACGGCGATTGCGAGGAGGATGCGATTTACGTTTCCGATGAAATAAAGCGCCGCTACGGTGTTAAGACTACCGTTTACAACTATCTTGATTCGGTAATCAGTTCACATTCGGGCCCCGGAACGCTTGCGGTCTTCTTCCTCGGGGATGAAAGATAGCAATCCCCCTGAATCGCCTTTGATTTTTTAAAAAACGACAGTTGAATATGACATTTTTTTCGCCGCCCCGGTTGTATAATTGTTATACAAGGGGGCGGCGTTTTGATTGTTTATGCGGATATTCTTGTGACGGTGAATTTTATCACCGATTATTTTCTGCTGCGGGCCGCCGCATTTTTCGTGCACAAAGCGCCCTCGGTTCCGCGCCTGCTTTTAGGTGCCGCAACAGGCGGTGTTGCCTCGCTTTACATATTTCTGCCCTCCTACGGCATCGCGGCGGATTTTTTCTTTAAGCTGCTGCTGTCACTTGCAATGTCGCTTGCGGCCTTCGGCTTTTGCGATTTCAAAAGCTTTTTGCGTGCTTCGGCGGCACTGCTGCTTACCGCCTGCGCCTACGGCGGAATTATGACTGCGCTTTGGTACACACTGCGCCCGCAGGGTATGGCGGTTGTAAATTCCGTGGTGTATTTCGATATTTCACCCACCGTGCTGATATGCACCACCGTGATTGCCTATTTCCTCTTAAGGGTAGTTGCTTTTTTCTTGAAACGCAGCTCAAAAACAGCTAAAGAATGTAAAATAACCCTTTATGCCGAAAATAAAAGCGTAACCGTAAGGGCAATAGTCGATACGGGCAATTCCGTGGATGACATACTCGGCGGCGGGGCTGTTATAATAGCCGACAGGGCTTGTGCCGTTTCAATTTTCGGGGAGTGTGACCCAAAACTGAACAGTGCTGTTAAATCACGCTACCGAGCCCTGCCTTGCGGCACGGTTACGGGCGGCGGTATGCTTGAGGGCTATCGGTGCGACAGTGCGCTTGTTGAGAGTGAAAAGCGGAGCATACGGCTTAAAAATCCCGTTTTGGCAATATCGGCCGTGCCCATAAGGGATGGGTACTCTGCAATAGTCAACCCCGAAATTTTCTTGTAGGAGGAACCGCAAAATGAAAATTACAACTAAAATAAAAGAGCTTACCTTTAAATTGCTTTTGAGACTTGCAAGGCCCGTGTTTTACATAAACGGTGCGGAAACACTGCCTCCTCCCCTTTCGGCCGAGGAGGAGGCAAGGCTGCTGATTTCCGAAAGCCGTGAGGGGCGCGATCTACTTATAGTTCATAATCTGCGCTTGGTGGTGTACATTGCGCGCAAGTTTGAATCAACCGCCGCCACAACCGAGGATTTGATTTCCATAGGCACAATCGGCCTTATTAAGGCGGTTAATACCTTTTGTCCCGAAAAAAACATTAAGCTTGCAACCTATGCGTCCCGCTGTATAGAAAACGAAATACTTATGTTTTTACGCAAAAGCTCCTCCCTTAAAAATGAAATTTCCATTGATGAGCCGCTTAATACCGATTGGGACGGCAATGAGCTGCTGCTTTCGGATGTGCTGGGAAGCGACGGCGACGAGGTAGGCAGAGGTGTTGAGCAGGAGGACGAAAGCCTTTTGCTGAAATGCTTTGTGGCGGATTTGCCCCCGCGCGAGCGACAAATTATGGAAATGCGCTTCGGTATGAGCGGCTACAGAGAATACACACAAAAGCAGGTGGCAGATGCCCTCGGCATTTCGCAATCGTATATTTCAAGGCTTGAAAAGCGAATAATAACCAAGCTTAAAAAACAGCTTGAAAAGGCTGTTTGAGCCATACGCGGATATATAGAAGCGGCGGTTGTTTCACTGCCGGCAGAGTGATTTGCACGCACAAATGATATTTGTTGCATAAAGAAAAGCCGAGAAAGTAAGGCACTTACTCCCTCGGCTTTTAATATTGATATTCAGCTTTCACCGCAAACCGTTTCCGCGCTTATTACCGAAAAGAGCTCGTCTGCGCGGGCGGTATTCCCCGAAAGATAAAGCCACCCGAAAAGGCACTCAAGCCCCGTTGCGGTGTGATAATCCCCCACGGTGGAGCTTTTGGGCGTTGTGGAGGTGTGAAAATTTCTGCCGCGCTTAAAAACCGAAAGCTCCTTTTCGGTGAGCAGGCCCTCTATTTTTAAAAAAGCCTTTGCCTGTGCGGTTGCGTTAACCATTTCAACCGAAAGTCGGTGAAGCTCGCCCGAGGGTCGGTTAACACCTGCCAAGGCGGTTCTTACATAAAGCCCGTAAACTGCATCACCCACAAAGGCGAGCACCGAGGGGCTTAAAAGCTGTACATTTTCCGTATTTATCACATCACAAATTCAAATTCCACATCGTAAACACAAACGGTGTCGCCCTGCCGTATTCCCGCCTTTTCAAGCGCGGTTATAATTCCGCTTGAGCGCAAAATACGCTCAAAATACTGAAGCGATTCGTAATCGTCGGGGTTTATGGTTTCCATAATATCCGTTATCCAATCACAGTTTTCCACAAAATACACACCGTCGCACACGCGCACCGTGAAATCGCGCTTCCTGCCGTCGGTAACCTCGGGCAGGGGCTTCGGCTCGGCCTCGTAGCGCTTTATGGGCGGAAGCTTTGCAAGCTCGGCGGCAACAAAATTCACAAGTGCCTCGGTTCCGCCTCCGGTGGCCGCGGTAATCGGGAAAAAGACATAGCCTTTTTCCGTGAAATAATCCGAAATTCTTTTCACCTCAGCCTCGTCTGCCAAATCACATTTGTTGGCCGCAATTATCTGCGGGCGCTCGGCAAGCTCGGCACTGAAAAGTGAAAGCTCGCGGTTGATTTTATCAAAATCCTCCACTGGGTCTCTGCCCTCACTGCCCGAAATATCCAAAACGTGAATCAACATTCGGCAACGCTCAACGTGCCGCAAAAATTCGTGGCCCAGGCCCACGCCGCTGCCCGCGCCCTCAATAAGGCCGGGTATATCCGCCATAACAAACGAGCTGCCCTCGCCCATTTTCACAACACCGAGCACGGGAGTAAGGGTTGTGAAATGATAATTTGCAATTTTCGGCTTGGCCTCGCTCACCGAGGAAATCAGGGTGGATTTGCCTACATTCGGAAAGCCCACAAGCCCCACATCGGCCAAAAGCTTAAGCTCCAGCGTAACATCAAGCTCCTCCCCCGGATTGCCCTTTTTGGCAAAGCGCGGGACCTGACGAGTCGAGGTGGCAAAGTGCCTGTTACCCCAGCCTCCGTTACCGCCCTTTGCAATAACAACAGGCTCAAAATCGGATATATCGGCTATAATCCGCTCGGTCTCACTGTCCTTTATGAGTGTTCCGAACGGCACTCTTATAACAAGGTCGGGTGCTTTTTTGCCGTAGCAGCCGCCTCCGCCGCCCTTTTCACCCGATTGCGCGGTATATTTGCGCTTATAACGAAAATCGGCCAGGGTTGAAAGGTTGCTGTCCGCCTGAAAAATTATGCTTCCGCCCCTGCCGCCGTCACCGCCGTCCGGGCCGCCCGCCGCAACATACTTTTCCCTGTGAAAGGAAACGGCACCGTCGCCGCCGTTTCCCGCCTTTAAATGTATTTTTGCCGTATCAACAAACATTTTTAATCCTCTGTATCGGTTTCTTCCGCAATTTCGGTTTCCAAATATGCCCTGTAAAGCTCACGCGCGGCCTCCTCGTTTTCGGCCGAAACATAAATGTTATCGGGAACAATTCCGCCGCCGAAAAGCAGCTTAACCGAGCCGCCCGCGCCCTCCTGCCGGCATATAAAGGGTATGCCGTTTTCCTTTAAAATATCCTGAAAAATTTCGGATGTTACCGGATTTTTAATAACCGCCGCAAGCACGGGAGCTTTGCTGTCATAAGCTTGCGCCTCTCTCCGTTTCCTCTTAAAAAAGCTCATTCGGTCACATCCTCTGTTCCCTCAAAAAGCTCATCGTCGAACTGAGGCTCGGTATTTAAAAAGTCCTCATATATTGCGTTTGCGGCATCAAAATCCGCTTCGTCAACATAAATATCATCAGCCACAAAGGAGCCGCCGAAGGTCACCTTCATAGTGCCGTCACAGTCTGCATCACAGCTGTAACGGATACCCGCCTCGGTCAACAAATCCTTAACTATTTCCGAGGAAACAACGTCATCAAGCGTGGCCAACAAAACGGGCTTTTCAATTAAAGCCTCGCCTGCCTCCTCCGCTGCTGGCTCTGCTTCAAAGGTAAGATCCGCTCCGCACACCGGGCAAAGCTCGGCATTCTCCTCACACTCCGCTTTACATACATGACAAGCCTTCATAAACAAGCCTTTCCTTTCCTGCTGTACTAAAAAAATCCGGCCGACGTAACGCCGCCCGGATTTTTTGTTTTTACTGCTCGGCAGCGTAAATACTGACCTGCTTGCGGTCTCTGCCGATGCGCTCAAATTTAACCTTACCGTCAATCAAGGCAAACAAGGTATCATCCGAACCGCGGCCGACATTGTTGCCGGCGTGAATGTGTGTTCCTCTTTGGCGAACAAGAATGTTGCCTGCGAGAACGAACTGACCGTCCGCACGCTTAACACCGAGACGCTTGGATTCACTGTCACGACCGTTCTTGGTCGAGCCCATACCTTTTTTATGAGCGAATAACTGTATATTAATCTTAAGCATTGTTTGCACCTCCGTCAATTCTTATGTTACTTTCATATTGGAGTGAAAGCTGTTCGATATGAAGCTTAAAGCCCTTTAAAAGCTTTACCGTGCACTGTGACGGCTGCTTAACGCAAAGCCTGAACAGACCCTTTTCCTCATCAATTGAAATTTCGGCCTTTTCATAAAGCACGTCCGTAACGGTATTAACCGTCATATACACCGCCGAGGAAACGGCGGCACAAATATATCTTCCCTGCTCATCCTCCGCGGAGGCAGTGGAATGACCGCTTATGTCAAAGCCGCACAGCCTACCCGAATCGGTCAAAAAAACAACCCGAGTCATAATCAGCCTATTTCGCCGATTTGTACCTTTGTATACGGCTGTCTGTGACCCATCTTGCGTGAGCTGCTCTTCTTGGGCTTGTAGGTAAACACGGTAATCTTTTTACCCTTGCCGTTCTTCAAAACGGTGCCCTTTACGAAAGCATCCTTAACGTAAGGCTTGCCTACCTTGAGGGTTCTGTTGCAAACGGCAACAACCTTATCAAAGGTAACCTCATCATCAGCCTCGGCATTAAGCTTTTCAACGTAAATTACGTCCCCCGTTTGAACACGGTACTGCTTTCCGCCTGTTTCGATAATTGCGTACATTTTTATAACACCTGCCAAAATTCAGTCTCGCTACGGTAGGCGTGTGCAAAACGGCACAGCTTTAAAGCCCACAATATGCGGTTTTATTATTTTAGCATAGCGATATATATTTGTCAAGAAAAATTTACCGCGGCTTAAAAGCGGCCGCTTTAGGTGAAAAATCAGGT